>JASHYW010000665.1 GCA_030042885.1 Streptosporangiaceae bacterium
CGCGGTCGATGACTACCCGCAGTTCGTGGCGTTCCAGGCCGAGACCGCGGTCCGGCACATCGCCTCCAGCTACCCCTACACCAGCCACCGCGAGGGCGAGCTGTCGCTGCGCGAGAACGCCGAGGAGATCACTGCCCGCCTGTCGGCCGAGCTCGCCGACCGGGTGGCCCCGGCCGGAGTGGCCATCAGCGAGTCGCGGCTGACCCGGCTGTCATACGCCCCCGAGATCGCCCAGGCCATGCTGCGCCAGCAGCAGGCCAACGCGGTGGTCGGCGCGCGGGCGCGGATCGTGGACGGCGCGGTCGGGATGGTCGAGCTGGCGCTGCGCCGGCTGGAGGAGCACGGCGTGGTGGAGCTGGACGAGGAGCGCAAGGCCGCGATGGTCTCCAACCTGCTGGTGGTGCTGTGCAGCGAGCAGGCCACCCAGCAGGTGGTCAACACCGGCTCTCTCTACCAGTGACGGCGGGCACGGTTCCCCGGTGAGCGAACGCAAGAGCATCCTGCTCCGGCTGGACCCGGCCGTGCACGACGCGCTGGCCAGGTGGGCCTCCGACGAGCTGCGCAGCACCAACGCCCAGATCGAGTTCCTGCTCCGCCGGGCCCTGGCCGAGGCCGGGCGGATGCCGAGCCGGGCCGGGCAGATGCGCAGGCCCGGCCGCCCGCCCCGCGTACCGTGATCGCGGCACGGTTATCGGCGCCGGAGGTAGTGCAGGTATTACCGATGCCTGACGTACCACGTACCAGAGGTCAACGGTGTCCGTATGCCCATTCCAGGACAGGGTGAACTGCCAGCAGCCCGGTGATAGCGGTATCTTCCGGAACCCGCTCGCTCAATCTCGCGGGGACGCCGTGGCCAGGCCCGCGTCCTGCACGGCCTTGATCAGGCGGTCATCATAACTGACGACGGCATCAAGATCCGGGCCGAGGATGCGCGCGGTGGCAATGTGGATCGCGTCCAGTGAGCGCAGCTGACGGTCGGGCTCGTTCATGGCGCCCTCCACGACGTCGTCATCGATGGCGATGCTGGAGAAAGCGAGCAGCAAGTCGCGCGCATCTGGAAGCAGCGCTGGCATGGCGCGGGAGACGGTTCTGGTGACTTCGATCCGCAGCAGTGCCGAGCTGACCCACTCGGCGTCTGCATGCGCGTCATAGAAGGCCGCAAAGGCACGGGAATGGCTTTCCTCGACCAGCAGCTTGATCACCGCAGAGGTATCCGCGTAGTACAGGCTCACCAGCGTTCCTCGTCCCGCAGCGCCGCCAGGGCATCTGAGAGCCGGTCGGTCCCGTCACCAGGGCGCATGCGGGGCCGGTACCCCGGGCGCCGGGCCAGAGTCGCACGCCCCGATTCGACCAGGCGTGCCAGCACCGGAGTGGGCTGACGATCCCCCACCGGAACGATCCTCGCGATGAGCCGCCCGTGCTCGGTCACATCGATGATCTCCCCGTGCCGTACCCGCGCCAGCACCTCGCTTGTGTGATGCCGCAAGTCCCGCAGGCCCACGGCGTGCGCGTCGGAAGCAGTCATTCCACGATTGTATTACAAAATTGTGGCTACAACAAGCTTGGCACGCCCGGCGGCGGCAGCACCGTGACCCGGCACCGCCGCCGCGCCAGGCCCTCAGCCGTCAGTGCGCATCAGGCCGACCGGGCAGGCCACGCCCGTCCCGTGATCCGGGCAGTAGCCGTACGGGTTTTTATTGCTGGACAGATACTGCTGGTGGTAGTCCTCGGCGAAATAGAACTCACTGGCGGGCACGATCTCGGTCGTGATCGGCCCGTACCCGGCCGCGGCCAGCGACTTGCCGTACGCCTCGGCCGAGGCCTCGGCCGCCTCGCGCTGTTCCTCGGTCCGGTAGAAGATGGCCGACCGGTACTGGGTGCCGATGTCATTGCCCTGCCGCATGCCCTGCGTCGGGTCGTGCGACTCCCAGAACACCTTGAGCAGACCCTCGTACGGCACGCGGGCCGGGTCGAAGACTACCCGCACCGTCTCGGCGTGCCCGGTGAGCCCGCTGCAGACTTCTTCGTAGGTTGGGTTGGGCGTAAATCCGCCCTCATAGCCGACGGAGGTCGACACTACGCCCGGCGTCTGCCAGAACGTCTTCTCCGCACCCCAGAAGCAGCCGAGCGCGAACTCGGCGACCTCGGTGCCCGCCGGGTAAGGCGGCGCCAGCGAAGAGCCGAGCACCACGTGCCGCTCCGCCACCGGCATCGGCTGCTGCCGCCCCGGCAGGGCCGATGCCGGGTCCACCTGCCGCGTCTTACGTGATCCGAACATCGCCATCACGTCCACCTCCGCAGGTGTAACCAACGGCGGCGGCAACCTGTTCCGGGGCCTGAGCGGGGTCAGCCGGTCCGTTTCTCCACGAAGTCGCACAGGTGGAGGAACGCCGCCCGGGCCGGCGCGTCGGGCAGCGTCATGATCTCGTTCCTGGCGCCCTGGGCCCAGCTCAGCACGTCGGCGCGGGACTGGGCCAGCGCGGGATGGCCGCGCAGCGCCGCCAGCGCCTCGGTCAGCAGCGCCTCGTCTGACAGGTCCGCCTCGCCGAGCAGCCAGTGCAGCCGCTGGCCGGCCGGGGACTGGGCGGCCGAGCGCAGGGCGTACAAGACCGGCAGCGTCCGCACTCCCTGGCGCAGGTCCGTGCCGGGGGTCTTGCCCGATTGCGCCGGATCGCTCGCGATGTCGATCACGTCGTCGGACAGCTGCCAGGCCACGCCGAGCTGCTCACAGGCCACGGCGATCCGGGCCGCGACCTCCGCCGGTGCGCCGGAGAATATGGCGCCGAACCTCCCCGACGTGGCGATCAGCGATCCCGTCTTCTCCGTTATCACGTACATGTAGTGCTCGAGCCGGTCCTGGCCGGGCCGCGGGCCGATGGTTTCCGCCATCTGCCCGGCGACCAGCCGGCTGAACGTCTCCGCCTGGATCCTGATGGCCTCCGGGCCCAGATCGGCGAGAATGCGGGAGGCCTGCGCGAACAGGAAGTCCCCGGTCAGGATCGCGATCGAGTTGCTCCACCGGGAGTTGGCCGAAGGATGGCCGCGGCGCACCTCGGCCTCGTCCATGACGTCGTCATGAAACAGCGTGGCCAGGTGGGTGAGCTCGATCGCCACTGCCGCCTGGATGACACGCGGGTCGTTCGGGTGGCCGAACTGCGCGGCCAGCAGCACGAGCATGGCCCGGAACCGCTTGCCGCCCGCCTTGATGAGGTGCCTGGACGTCTCGGTGAGAAGCTCGTCACCGGGGTGCGCCGTCTGGCTCAGCCATGCCTCGACCCGGGCCAGGTCGTCAAGAACCTCCGCCGCCAGGGCAGAGTCCGGGAAATCTACCGGAACTGCGGGGATCACATGCTCTCCAGGTCATCGGCACGCGCGAACGCCTCGAATTTCCGAGTATGCCCGTTCCGGGCGGGTCCGACCAGTGCCTCAGCTGACGAACAGCTGGTTCGCCGCATGGCTGGCCAGGCTCAGGAGTGGTTCTGGCACGATGCCGAAGATGATCGTGGCCGCGACGCCGAGGCCCACGGCCGCGCCGCTGAACACGTTCGGCACTGCCACCTCGGGCCCGTTGGGTACCGGGTCGCTGAAGAACATCAGCACGATCACCCGGACGTAGAAGAACGCCGCGATCGCGCTGCTCAGCACGCCGACGATCACCAGCGGCGTCTCACCGGACGCGATCGCGGCCTGGAAGACGGCGAATTTCCCGGTGAAGCCGCTGGTCAGCGGTATGCCCGCGAAGGCCAGCAGGAACAGCGCGAAGATGCCCGCCACCAGCGGCGAGCGCCGGCCCAGCCCGGCCCACCGGGACAGGTGCCCGGCCTCGCCGCCAGCGTCCCGCACCAGGGTGATCACCGCGAACGCGCCTACCGTGGTCAGCCCGTAGGTGGCCAGGTAGAACAGGCTGCTCGACAGCCCCGCGACGCTGACCGCGATGACCGCGGTCAGCACGAACCCGGCGTGCGCGATCGAGGAGTAGGCGAGCAGCCGCTTCACGTCGGTCTGGGTGATGGCGATGACCGCGCCGACGACCATGGTGAGGATGGCGATGACCCAGAGCGCCGGGCGCCAGTCCCAGGTCAGGTTGCCGAACGCGACGTAGAAGACGCGCAGCAGCGCGCCGAAGGCCGACACCACCGTGCACGACGCCATCAGCGCGGTCACCGGCGTCGGCGCGCCCTGGTACACGTCCGGCTTCCAGCCCTGGAACGGCACCGCCCCGATCTTGAACAGCAGCCCGAAGCCGACCAGCGCGATCCCGGCGTACAGCAGGGTCGCGTTGGAGGTGTTGCTGCCCGCCGCCGACGCGATGGCCGACAGCGAGACCGAGCCCGCGAAGCCGTACAGCATCGCGACGCCGAACAGGAAGAAGGCCGAGGAGAACGCGCCGAGCAGGAAGTACTTCATGGCCGCCTCGTGCGAGAGCAGGCGGCGGCGCCGGGCCAGCCCGCACAGCAGGTACAGCGGCAGCGACAGCACCTCGAGCGCGACGAACATGGT
>JASHYW010000666.1 GCA_030042885.1 Streptosporangiaceae bacterium
AACCACCTGGCCGCGCACATCGCGGTCGATCAGCTGGAACACGGCCCGCTGCCGTCGCCTGCGGTGGCCCTGCTGGTATCGGGCGGGCACTCCTCGCTGCTGCTGGTTGCCGACGTGACCCGGCAGGTGGTTCCGCTCGGCGCGACCATCGACGACGCGGCGGGCGAGGCGTACGACAAGGTGGCCCGGGTTCTCGGCCTGCCGTTTCCCGGCGGACCGCCGATCGACCAGGCGGCCCGCGACGGCGATCCCGCGGCGATCAGCTTCCCGCGCGGCAAGTACCACGACGGCACCCTGGACTTCTCGTTCGCGGGCCTGAAGACGGCGGTGGCCCGCTGGGTGGAGGCGCGGCAGGCAGCCGGGGAACCGGTTCCCGTCGCCGACGTCGCGGCGTCCTTCCAGGAGGCCGTGGCCGACGTGCTCACCCGCAAGGCCGTGCAGGCCTGCCGTCAGCACGACGTCGGCGACCTGATCATCGGCGGCGGCGTGGCCGCCAACTCCCGCCTGCGCTCGCTGGCCGCCCAGCGGTGCGCGGACGCCGGCATCAGGCTGCGGGTGCCCAGGCCGGGGCTGTGCACCGACAACGGCGCCATGGTCGCCGCGCTGGGCACGGAACTCCTCTCGCGGGGCGTTCCGCCGTCCCCCCTCGACCTGCCCGCCGACTCGTCCCTGCCCGTCGCCGACGTCGTCGTCCGCTAGGGCGGCCATGCCCACGGCCGGCGCGCCCGCGAAGCTGTCCCCGGCTGGCGTGCCCGCCAGGCCGGGCGGACTCCGGCGAATAGGGCCGGCCGCCGTCGTCATCCTGGCCTACGCCGGCCTCTCCGTCCTTCCCTACTGGCACTTCTGGTCCGCTGGCGGAACCCGGCTGGCCGGGAAGGGCGGAGACCTGGCCCTGGACACCTGGTTCCTGGACTGGACCGCCTACGCCCTCGCCCACGGTCACAACCCGCTCGTGACCGACTGGGGAAACTACCCGTTCGGCGTCAACAGCATCACCAACACCAGCGTGCCGCTGCTGGGCGTCCTGGCTGCGCCGGTGACCCTGCTGGCCGGGGCCTTCATCACCGTGACCCTGTTGTTCACCCTCGCGTTCCCGCTGTCCTCGCTGTCGGCCTATGTCCTGCTGAGGCGCTGGGTCGGCTGGCGGCCGGCCGCGTTCGGCGGCGGCCTGCTCTACGGATTCTCGCCGTACCTCGTGGGCCAGGGCCTCGGGCACCTCCATCTGGTGTTCGTGCCGCTTCCGCCGCTCATCTTTCTCGTCCTGGTCCGGGTGTCCTCACCCCAGGCCAGGAACGCCTGCGCCTGGGGGGCGGTGATGGCGTTGCTGTGCGTCGCTCAGTTCTTCATCTCCGCCGAGGTGCTCGCCTCCACGGCCGTCGTCGGCGCGATCGGGCTGGCCGTCGCCGCGGCCGTCGATCCCGCGGCCGCACGGGACCGGTGGACGTTCGCCGCCCGCGCTATCGGCATCGCGTCGCTGATCACGGCCGCCCTGCTGGCGTACCCGCTCTGGCTCCTGGCGGCCGGGCCGGCCCGGATATCAGGCCCGGCCCAGCAGACCTCCTACTACCGCGGGAACCTGCTCGCGCCGGTCATTCCGGATTCGGCCATGCACTTCCGGGTGGCCGGATGGGTGCGCCTGGCGAATACGTTCTCCGGCAACCCGAGCGAGAACGGGTCGTATCTCGGACTTGCCTTGCTGCTGCTCCTCATCGCGGGCACGATAGCGCTCTGGCGGCGCCCGGTGGTGAAGGTAGCCGCGCTGACCACGGTCGCCGCGTTCGTCTTGTCGCTCGGTTCGCGGCTCACCGTCGGCCGCTATGTATGGCAGGCCGTCCCGCTGCCCGAAGCCGCACTGAATCACCTCCCGGTGCTCGACAACACGGTCGCCGCTCGCTACTCGCTGTACGTGATGCTCGGGGCGGCCCTGATCTTCGCCCTCACGCTCGAGGCCCTGCGCGGCCGGCTGGGCGGCCTGCTACGTGAACGGCTGGGCGCGGACGGGCACCGGCCGGCCCTGGCCGCGGGCGCCGCCTGCGGCGGGCTGGCCTGCCTGGCCCTGGTCCTGCTGCTGCCGGCCTGGCCTTACTCGGCCCGCGTCACGCAGGTACCCAGGTATTTCTCGTCCGGCCAGGTCACGGCGGTGCCGAGCGGCAGCGTCGCGGTGCTGTACCCGTTCCCGACGTCCGGTGACGCGACGCCGATGCTGTGGCAGATCGCGGCCGGACTGCGGTTCAAGACGCCGGGCGGGCGGTTCGTGATCCCGGCGCCCGGTTCGGTGGGCACGCCGCCATCGGATCAGCTCCCGCTGGTGGGACAGGCCTTCGCCCAGCTGGCCGGGGGACAGATGCCCGCGCTGACGGCCGCCCGGCGATCGGAGTTGCGTGCGCAGTTGCGGGCCTGGGACGTGCGAGCCGTCCTGGTCCAGCTGCTCGGCGCACGTCCCGCCCTGGTCATGCCGTTCTTCGAGTGGCTCCTCGGCCATCCGCCCGACGTCCGGTCAGGCGGGATCAGCGCCTGGTACGGCCAGGTAGCGGCCTTAACAGGTCTGAACGGGCCCGAGGCCTCACCACCGGCCGTAGTGAATCACGTCCTGTGCGGCACGGCGGCGAGCCCGCAGATCGCGGGGCGCGGGCTCGGCGTCGTGGCCGATGGCGATGGCGCCGATGGGCTCGGTGAACTCCACGGCTCGCTAGACCTCCCCGGCCCGCCGGCGCCGGACGCGCCAGATGCGCAGGCTCAGCAGGGCGATCGCCGCGGCGGCGATGACCGGCATGACGCGCTTGAGTATCGCGGGGCCGGCCAGCTTGACCAGGTTGAGGGATTCCTCGCGCGAGGGCGCGGGCGGGGGAGCGGCGGTGGTGGAGACGTGAACGGCGGTCTCGCCCCCGGCCGCCTGCGGGGCTGCCGCGCCCTGCTCGGCCGCGCTCACCCCGGCCAGCACGTCCGCGCCGGCCACGCTGGCCACGCT
>JASHYW010000667.1 GCA_030042885.1 Streptosporangiaceae bacterium
GAGCCGCAGGGACAGCGGATCATCGTGGCCGGGCGGGTCCTCGACTCGGACGGGCGGCCGGTGCCCGACACGCTGATCGAGATCTGGCAGACCAACGCGGCCGGGCGCTACCGGCACTCGCGCGAGCACCACCCGGCGCCGCTGGACCCGAACTTCGACGGGATCGGGCGCTGCATCACCGACTCGGCGGGACGGTACCGGTTCGTCACCATCCAGCCCGGCTCCTACCCCTGGGGGAACCACTACAACGCCTGGCGGCCCGCGCACATCCATTTCTCGCTGTTCGGCCGCGCGTTCACCCAGCGTCTGGTCACCCAGATGTACTTCCCTGGCGACCCGCTGCTGCCTCTCGACCCCATCTTCAACTCGGTGCCGGACGAGCAGGCCAGGCAGCGGCTGATCTCCCGCTTCGACATCGACCTCACCCAGCCGGAATGGGCACTCGGCTATACCTGGGACATCGTGCTGCGCGGCCGCGGCGCGACCGCCTTCGAGCAATAGGACACCGCGACAGGACGGAACGGCACAGTGGCAGGGATGACTCCTTCGCAGACCGTAGGCCCGTACTTGGCGATGAGGCTGCCGTGGCCGGATGGCCCGTACGTGGTGCCGGAAGGCACCCCCGGCGCCATCACGATCGTCGGGCGGCTGTACGACGGTGCCGGGAACATCATCCCCGACGGGCTGATCGAGACCTGGCAGGCCGGGCCGGACGGGCGCTTCGCGCACCCGGATGACCCGCGCGGCGCCACCCCGGGCGGCTACCACGGCTTCCGCGGCTTCGGCCGGTGCCCGACCGCTCCGGACGGGTCATACCGCATCATTACGCTCAAGCCCGGGCCGCTGCCCACGCCCGACGGCAGCATCGAGGCGCCGCACCTGGACGTGTCCGTTTTCGCACGCGGCCTGCTCAACCGGGTGGTGACCAGGATGTACTTCCCGGACGAGCCGACCGCCAACGCAGCCGATCCGGTGCTGTGCTCGATCGCCGAGCCGTCCCGGCGGGCCACGCTCATCGCGGTGCCCCAACCAGAAGGCGACCTCAGGTTCGACATCGCTCTGCAAGGCGAGCGCGAGACCGTCTTCTTCGATGTCTGAAGTCCGCCTGGCCGCCTCGATCGAGGGGAACGCCGCCATCCTCGCTCATCTCGGCGACACCGTAAGCTAGGGAACCTGGCTCCTGAGGAGGAACCGTGCTGCCCTGGTCCGCCGATCTCGCCGGGCGTCTTGACGAGCAGGTCATCAGCAGCAAACTGCTGCGCGGCAACCCACTGGGCGACCCGCACGAGCGCCCGCTGCTGGTGTACCTGCCGCCGGGCTACGACGATGAGCCTGAGCGCCGCTACCCGGCCGTGTACGTGATCCAGGGCTACACCGGGAACGTGGCCATGTGGCGGAACAGGTCGGCCTTCCGGCTGCCCTTCCCCGAGGCGGCCGACGCGGTGTTCGCAGGCGGCGAGGCGCCGCCAGCCATCGTGGTGTATGTCGACGCGTGGACCGGGTACGGCGGCAGCCAGTTCGTGGACTCGCCGGGTACCGGGCGGTACCACTCCTATCTGTGCGACGAGGTCGTGCCCTGGGTGGACGCGCGGTACCGGACGCTGCCTGACGCCGCGCACCGGGCCATCATGGGCAAGTCGAGCGGCGGATTCGGGGCCATGATCACGCCGATGCTCCGGCCCGACCTGTTCGGCGCGCTGGCCACGCACGCAGGCGACACGCTCTACGAGTACTGCTACATCCCCGAGTTCGCCGTTGCCGCCAGGCACCTGCGCAAGTACGACGGCGATATCTGGCGCTGGTGGCATGACTTCACCTCCCGGACAGCGTTCCTCAAGGAGGAGGACATGTCCCTGCTCGGGG
Source organism: Streptosporangiaceae bacterium (assembly GCA_030042885.1). Next base: position 1,864 of record JASHYW010000667.1, read on the forward strand.
TGCTCGGCGTGGCGGCGTGCTTCTCGGCGAACACCGACGGTACCGTGGACCTTCCGTTCGACCCGGTGACCGGGACGCTCCGGCCGGCCGTTTGGCAGCGGTGGCTTGACTGGGACCCGGTGCGGATGGTGCCGGCCCACGCGGAAGCATTGCGCGGGCTGCGGGCGATCTGGATCGACGCAGGAACACGGGATGAGTACCGTCTCGACCTGGGCGCCGAGGCGTTCCGCGCCGCGCTCCGGGACATCGGCGTGGCCGATGATCTGGTGCATTTTGAGCTGTTTGACGCCGGGCACATGGGCATCGAATATCGTTACCCGATGTCGCTGGCGTGGCTTTGTGGCCGGATGGCTAAGTAGCGACTAAGAGGGCGCCGGCTGCACTGGCAGTCTGGTAGCTTTCCGGCGTATCGGGAACGGGTGCAACCCTATGGAAGCTTTGAATGGAGAGACGTTATGCGCAAGAGCGGGTGGGCAGTAGCTGCCGGGCTCGGATCGCTGGTACTGCTGCTGACCGCGTGCGGCGGATCGTCATCGGCGAGTAGCTCGACCTCGGCCCCGGCCTCAAGTTCGGGGCCGGCCGCCGCCGGACAGCCCACGAGCGCGATCGGCGGGATCCAGCCGGGCGATGTGGTGCTGATCGTGGAGAAGTCCAAGGCCGGTTTCGTGCTGGCTGCAGGTAACCAGCAGGTGGTGTACACCTACGCCAACGACAAGCAGGGCGGTCCGCCGACCTGCACCGGCACCTGCGCGGCGACCTGGCTTCCGCTGACGGTGCAGAACAAGCCTCTGGTCGAGGTGGGGGCCACCCTGCCTAGCAAGCTCGGCACGGTCACCACCGCAAATGGCCTCAAGCAGATCACGTACAACGGCTACCCGCTGTACACCCTTAAGGGCGCAGGGCCGTTCGCGGTGACCGGGGACGGCATGGGCGGCGTATGGCACGTGATCAAGCTCTCCGCAAGTGATCTCGCGAACAGCTGATCCCCGACAGGCCCGACAGAACCCGGATCGCGGCATCCTGCAAGGAGAGGGAGATACAATGCGCAACAGCGGGTGGGCAGCTGCCGGGCTGGGATCACTGGTCCTGCTGCTAGCCGCGTGCGGAGGATCGTCGAGCTCGACCTCGGCCTACAGCCCCACGAGCCAGAGCACGGCGTCGTCCAGCGCCGCGACTACTCCGGCCACGGGCACGAAGAACAAGCAGGCCGCGGCGGCCTCGACCCCGAAGCCCCACAACACGGCCGGCCCTCAGCCCAGCAGCAACGTCGGGGAATCGATCCCGGCGGTCGGCACGACCATCATCACGGTGCGGAACTCCAATATCGGCTACGTGCTCGCCGAGGCGAGCGGCTACGTGGTGTACACCTATGCGAAGGACAGCAAGGGCGGCACGTCGGCCTGCACCGGGTCGTGTGCCATGATATGGGTCCCGGTCACCGGGGTGCCGCAGGTCTCGCAAGGCGTCACGCTACCGGGCACGCTCGGACTGGTCACGCGAGCGGGCGGGGTCAAGCAGATCACCTACAACGGATACCCTCTGTACATCTATGAGCCGGCAGGGCCGCTGGTTACCACAGGCAACGGCAAGGACGGGCTGTGGCACGTGGTCAAGATGTCCGGGAGCGATATCACCGGCTGAGATACCGCGGGCGGTGGGGCGTTCCCGGGTCGGCTGACCGAGCCGCCCGGGAACGCTCTTATGTGTCTGCTGGGTACCGGTTAGGCTCCGGATCGTAATCGCGTTCGCGGCGTGAACCGCGGCGGCGGTCGCTACGTGATCCAGTGCAAGTGACCGCACTAAGGAGAACGCGATGACAATGCTGATGACCCGAAGGGTCTTCACGGCCGTCGGTGCCGTCGGCCTGATCATGCTCGCAGCGGCTTGCGGATCGTCCGCGGCATCCTTGACGGCCGCCTCGGCGCCTTCGGCGTCCCCGCCGGCCGCCTCGACGTCCGCGCCCGCGGTCGCGGCGTCGCCGGCCTCGCCGAGCACCGCACCCGCCACCGTGCTGAAGACCGAGCA
>JASHYW010000668.1 GCA_030042885.1 Streptosporangiaceae bacterium
ACGCCATCATCCTGGAGCGGTTCTTCGACGAGGCCGGCGGCATGCAGCTCGTCGGGCACGCGCCGTTCGGGGCCCGGGTGAACCGGGCGTTCGGGCTGGCGCTGCGCAAGCGGTTCTGCGTCACGTTCGACTTCGAGCTGCAGGCGGCGGCCAGCGACAACGCGATCCTGCTGTCGCTGGGCCCGCAGCACAGCTTCCCGCTGGACCGGGTGCCGAAGTTCCTGGCCTCGCCGACGGTGGAGCAGGTGGTGCGGCAGGCGGTCCTCACCTCGCCGTTGTTCGCCGCCCGCTGGCGCTGGAACCTCAACACCTCGCTGACCGTGCTGCGGATGCGCGGCGGCCGGAAGAACCCGCCCGCGATCCAGCGGATGGAGGCCGACGACCTGATGGCGGCGGTGTTCCCCACGCTGGCCGCCTGCCAGGAGAACGTGGCGCCCGGGCCGATCGAGATCCCCGATCACCCGCTGGTCAGGCAGACGCTGGAGGACTGCCTGCACGAGGCCATGGACATCGACGGGCTCCGCGAGCTGGTGGCAGGCATCGAGGCGGGCCGGATCGCGGTGATCACCCGGGACACCACGGAGCCCTCGGTGCTCGCGCACGAGATCCTGAACGGCATGCCGTTCACGTTCCTGGACGACGAGACCGAGGCCGCGAACCGGCGCAGCAGGCAGGTCCGGCTCCCCCGCGGGCTGCCGGTCGAGGCCCGCGACCTGGCCCGGCTGGACCCTTCGGCGATCGCGCGCGTCCAGGAGGAGGTGCGGCCGCAGCCGCGGGACGCGGACGAGCTGCACGACCTGCTGATGACGCTGCACGTGATGCGGCCTTCTGTTGAGTGGCGGGAGTGGTTCGGGGAACTGACGGCGGCCGGTCGGGCGGCGGAGATCTGCGCGCCGGACGGGATTCTGTGGTGTGCTACCGAACGGCGCGGGGTGCTTGCTCCGCTGATCGCTGGTGCAGCCGGGGGCCCGTTGGTTACCAGGGCGATGGAGCCGGAAGCGGTGGCGGCGGAGATGCTGCGGGGGCACCTGGATGTCTCGGGGCCGTGTACCGCCTCTGACCTGGCCCGGGTCACGGCGCTGGGGGTATCGGAGGTGTCGCTGGCGCTGGTCCGGCTGGAGACCGAGGGGTTCGCGCTGCGCGGGCACTTCACCGATCCGGACGGGACCGAGGAGGAGTTCTGCGCCCGGCGGGTGCTGACCAGGATCCACGCCTACACCAGGCAGCGGAAGCGGCGCGAGATCGAGCCGGTCACGGCGCAGGATTTCATGCGGTTCCTGCTGTGCTGGCAGCGCGTCACCCCGGACACCAGGCGGGAGGGCAGCCGCGGCGTGCTGGCGGTGGTCGAGCAACTGCAGGGCTTCGAGCTCGCGGCGGGCGCCTGGGAGAAGGCCATCCTCCCGGCCCGGGTGACGGGCTACCGCAAGGAATGGCTGGACGAGGTGTGCCTGGACGGCGGCGTGGCCTGGGGACGGCTGGCGGTGCGCGAAGAGCCCGACGAGCAGCCCAGCCGCGGCCTGACCCCGTCCCGGGCGACCCCGATCACGCTGATGATCCGGGACGACCTGGCCTGGCTGCTACGGGCGGCCCGCGGCGACCGCCGCCCGGCCGAGCCCGGGCCCGGACGCACCCGGGACGTGATTGACGCCCTGGTGGAGCGCGGCGCGCTGTTCCAGACCGACCTGGCCGTCGCGACCGGGCGGCTGCCCGGCGAGATCGAGGACGCGCTGTGGGACGGCGTGGCCCGGGGGCTGGTCACCGCGGACGGCTTCCGCGCCGTGCGGTCCCTGTTCGCGCAGCGCGCCGCGGCGCAGAGCGCCGTCTCCAGGCACCGGCTGCGCCGCGGCAGCCAGCTCAGCTCCCGGACGGCCGGGCGCTGGTCGCTGCTCCCCGAGCCGGCGGCCGACTGCGACCCGGACGAGCTGGCCGAGGCCGTCGCCGAGCAGCTCGTCGTGCGGTGGGGGGTGGTGTTCCGTGACCTGCTGGCCCGGGAGAACATCGCGGTGCCCTGGCGCGAGGTACTGTGGGCGTTCCGCCGGATGGAGGCCCGGGGCACGGTCAGCGGCGGGCGGTTCGTCAACGGGTTCAGCGGCGAGCAGTTCGCGCATCCGGACGCGGTAGGCCTGCTGCGCGAGGTCCGGAAGCGGCCGCGGAACGGCGAGACCATTCAGCTGTCGGCCGCGGACCCGCTGAACCTGGTCGGCATCGTGCTGCCAGGCCCGCGGATCCCGGCGGTGGCGACCAACTCGGTCAGCTTCACCGACGGCGCCGTGACGGCGGACCGGATCCTGTCCGCGTGAGGCGCCTCATAGCTGAACGTCGTGGCTTTTCCCCGTCGCTGATCCACTGCCACAGCTGGGCTGCGGCCGCGGCGAGCCAGAAATGTCAGTGGTGTCGCACACAATATCGGATAGAGCCGGGCAGCCACCCGGACGAAGATCCAGGTAAGGAGATCTGCTGATGGCGGCGGGCGACACTCAGATCACGATCGCGGGGAACCTCGTCGATGATCCGGAATTGCGGTTCACCCCGGCGGGGCAGGCGGTGGCCCGGTTCCGGGTGGCCTCGACGCCCAGGTTCCGGGACAATTCCACCGGGGAGTGGAAGGACGGCGACAGCCTGT
>JASHYW010000669.1 GCA_030042885.1 Streptosporangiaceae bacterium
TGGTCGCCGACCAGCTCAAGCCGCACGCGGCCGACGCCGTGGCCCGCATCCGCGGCCTGGGCCTGCGGCCGGTCCTGCTGACCGGCGACAATGCCCTCGTCGCCCGGTCGGTCGCGGCCGGGCTCGGCATCCCAGCCGCCGATGTCTGCGCCGAGGTCCGCCCGGAGGGGAAGGTCGAAGCCGTCCAGCGCCTGCAGTCAACAGGGGAGGCGGTTGCCCTGGTCGGTGACGGGGTAAACGACGCCGCCGCGCTGGCCCACGCCGACCTGGGGATGGCCATTGGTGCCGGCACTGACGCGGCCATCGGCGCCGCCGACCTGACCCTGGTCAGCGGCGACCCGCTGAGCATCGTCTCGGCCATCGAGCTGGCCCGTGCCACCAAGACCGTGATCCGCGCCAACCTCGCCTGGGCGTCCGGCTACAACCTGGTCGCGATCCCGCTCGCCGCTCTCGGTTACCTCAACCCGCTGTTCGCGGGGATCGCGATGTCGGCCAGCTCGCTGATCGTCGTCGGCAACAGCCTGCGGCTGCGCCACTTCCACGCCCGGCCCCGGCCGGGCGGGCCGCGGAGGACCCGTCCGGACCAGCCGCCCCGCCCATCACTGGCGGAGGCCGTCCGATGACCGCTGTGGCCACCCCGCCCGCACCGAACCGCCCGGGCCGGGCCTGGCTACGTGACCTGCTCCGGGCCGCGGCCGGCCCGGTCATCTGCGCCGTCGTGCTGACGGGGCTGCTCGCCGCCTGGGTCGCCAGCGGCGGGGCCGGGACCCTGACCCGGGTCAGGCTCCAGGTCACCCTGGCCGCCGTCCCCATGCGCGCCTTCACCCCGCAGGCGGCCGTCGGCACCGCGACCACCTTCTTGACCATTAAGAACCTCAGCGGCACCCCCGACGAGCTGATCGCCGCCCGCAGCCCCATCGCCGGCCGCGTCGTCCTGACCGAGCGCAGCGGCCCCACCGCGCCCAGGACGGTCATCGCCGGTCTGGTAGTCCCCGCCCATGGGACGCTCACCCTGAGCCCGTTCGGTGATGACGTGGTCCTCCAGGATCCGGCGCCGTTCGAGACCAGCACGGCCGTGCCGCTCACCCTGACCTTCCGGCATGCCGGCACTGTCACCATCGACGCCCCCGTCACCGCCCCGGGCACCCCGTGATGGGACAGGGTGCCGCTGCAGGCATGGTCGCTGCCGCCGCTCCCCGGGGTCGGGCCCTAGTCGGGGCGCTGCTGTTGACGCTGCTTCCGGGTGCGGCGTGCGTGTGCCTGGCAGGGTGCGGGGCAGGGCGCCCGGCTGCTGCGAGCCCGGCCTATGAGGTGCGGTCCGGCTTCGTCCGCGGCCTCGGCCAGATCGTCATCGACGGCCGCGGCTTCACGCTGTATATTTACGTCCCCGATCACCAGGGCCCTTCAGTATGCACCGAGGTGTGCGCCGCACAGTGGCCCCCGCTGGTCCTGCCGCACGGGGTCGGCCGCCCACTGGCCGGTCTGGGCGTTAACCCGGCGCTACTCGGGACCACCCGCCGGGCCGACGGTTCGCTGCAGGTCACCTACAACCGGTGGCCGCTGTACCTGTGGCAGGGCGACTTCGCGCCCGGGCAGGCCACCGGCCAGGCCGAGGCCATGGGCCTGTGGTACACCCTGTCGGTCAACGGGAGCGTCGACAGGCTCCCACTGCCCTGACCGGCATGATCTTTGTTACTCGGGATGTTACTCGGGAAGGCGCCTGGTGCTAGATGGCAACGGGTGGTTAGGCTCCCACGGCCCGGGTTCCAGGCCCTCGGCGGTGCGGCGCTGGGGGCCAGGCGGCGGGCTAGCGTACTATTGAAGCGCGTTAGCAGCGTCCACGCGTTACGTGCCGGCGAAACCAGCCGTCAGCCGTGCACGTTGTCATTGATACCCGCACACTTTCGCACTAAGTGAAAACAGGGCGCCGTGGACCTGGATGTGAACTATGCGACTACGCTGGTGGCCGCCGTGCTGCTCGGGGTTGGCTTCGTGCTGCAGCAGTTCGCCGCCGAGCAGGAGCCCGAGTCGCGGTTCCTCCACTTGCGCATCCTGACCGACCTGCTGCGCAAGCCCAGGTGGCTGCTCGGAGTCGGGTGCATGGTGTCCGGTTACCTGTTCGCGGCCTGGTCGATCGGCCACCTGGAGCTCACGCTGGTCGAACCCCTGCTGACCACCTACCTCGTGTGGGCGCTCATCCTGGCCGTCCCGCTGTCAAAGCAGCCGGTCCGGGCCACCGAGGTGATCGGAGCCCTCATCTTGTGCGGCGGCGTGGCCCTGTTGTCGGTGTCCCGGTCGATCACGCCCATCGGACTGTCGGTCGGCTCGTTCTCGCACTGGTACGCGGCGGCGATCATCGCGGGCGTCGCGTTCATCTCCGTGCACATCGGGCACCGTAGGACAGGCCAGGTGCGCGCCACCCTCACCGGGCTGGCGGCCGGCCTGGTCTTTGGCATCCAGGACGCGCTGACCAGGCAGACGCTGGAGATCCTCCAGGGGAACTCGTTCACCGCGCTGTTCAGCGCCTGGGCGCCCTATGCGCTGCTCGGCGCCGGCATCGTCGGCATCTGGCTGATGCAGAACGCGTTCAGCGCGGCCCCGCTGCACGCCTCGCTGCCCGCCATCGCAGCCGGCGAGCCCATCGCCGGGATCGCGCTCGGCATCGTGGTGTTCGGTGACCGGATCCAGATCACACCGGGCATGCTGGCCATCGAGGCCGGCGGGATCGCCGCGCTGATCGTCGGGGTCGTCGCGGTCGCGCGCGCGTCGGCCTTCAGCGGGCTGCGGAAGATCACCGGCCGGGCGTCCCCGCACGGCGGACCGGGACGCCGGCCCCCGGCCGGTTCAGCCGACGGCCAGTTCCCGGCCGCATCAGCCGACGGCCAGCTCCCGGCCAAGCCGGCCGACGGGCGGTTCCCCAGCCGGCCGGCGCCGCGGAAGTTCTCCCGCCCGGCCCATCGGCGGCAGGTTCACGACTCCCCGTCCGGCGGCGAAGCCCGCTGAACCGGGACCTGGCTCAGCATGCCAGGTCGCGGCCGTCCCCAGGACCCCCGGGATGCCCAGCCTCTGGGGTCGGCCGGGACCGAGCCGTGGCTCAGCATCTTGTCCAGCGCCAGGCTCATGCTCCCTTCGGTGGCCACGATCCGCCTGATGGTCACGATCATCGCGGGCATGGCCCAGAAGTCCCCGCACACCCACAGCACCGCCGCGCCGATCTGCTGGGAGGCGAACGGGGGCAGGGTGACGCCGGGGATGTGGTCGTAGACGGAGTACACCGAGCCGCTGACGAAAAAGCTCAGCGTGATCGCGATGCCGATCATGATGACGTTGGTCACGAACAGCGCCGCCGCCTGAGACACCAGCGGCATCCGGCGGCGGAACGGCGGCGACGGGATGAACTGCAGCCAGAACAGCACCCCGGCGGCGAAGAAGCTGCCGTCCATCAGCCACAAGTGCACGGTCCGGTTGCTGTCGGCCAGGTCAAGCGGGCCCGGCAGGTGCCAGATGATCATCGCGGCGTTGAACAGCGCCACCGAGACCCACGGCCGCAGCACGAACCCGCCGACCGCCCGCAGCGGCCGGTACCAGAGGCCCGCCTGCACGCCCCCAGCCACGCTGCGCCCCGACCGGCCGGGCAGCGCCTGGGAGAACGCACTGAGCAGCGGCTGCCACGGCGCGCCCGCCACGATCAGCGACGGCGCGGCGAACATGAGCAGCAGGTGCTGGACCATATGCACGAAGAAGTAGTCGTAGGACCAGTAGTCGATCGGCGACTCAACGGCGATCAGCAGCACCACTAGCCCGGCGTAGAACCACAGGGACCGCAGCCGCCGCTCGCGGGTCCGTTCTGGCCCGGACCGCCGCGCCAGGCGCCGCAGCCCGATCTCGTGCCACACGGCGACCGCGATGGCCAGGATTCCGAACGGGTCGAACGACCAGTGCTCGGTGAGGTAGCTCATAGGTGTCCTAGCTCGAGGAGCCGTACTCGATGGGCACGTTGATCACCTGGATCTTCGCCCAGGCCGTTGCGGCCAGCCGCCAGACGGTGAGCCTTGAGCCCGACACCGCCAGCGCGTCGTATCCGCCGGGCCCGGACGCTAGCGTCGCCGTTCCGGCCGGTACGCGCGGCAGCGCCCGCCAGGATCCCCCGGCCCCGGCCATGGTCTCCGCCCGCGTGCCGCCAAGCAGCACCCACAGGCTCCCGCCCGGCCCGAATCCCGACGCGGTGATGCCCCCGCCCGCCGGGACCGGAGCCGACACCGTCCAACGCGTCCCGTCCCACCACGCGGCCAGCAGGTCGTTTCCGGCGAGCAGCAACGCTACGTCACCCACGGACATCCGGGCGAGTCCGAGGACCTGCACCTGATCCCCGCCGAACCCCGCAGGCAGTGCCGGCCCCGCGGCCTGCCACGCGCCGCCGCTATCGGCGAAAATCCCGGCCACCCCCGGTCGCAGGCAGCTTCCCGCCGCCATCGGGGTGTCATTTGGGCCGAACGAGACCGCGTTCAGCGCCGCCAGCCCGCAACTGCGGCCCGGGGCTGATGCCGCCAGCGCGCCCAGCGTGGTCAGCTGCGACCACTGGCCGGCAGTCACCGCCGCGGCGGTCTGCGCCATCTCGATGGTGCCGTCGTGCAGCAGCGCGAGGATCCGGCCCGAAGCGCCGACGGCCAGCGCGTCCGGGACGTCGGCCAGGTTGGCGTCGAGCAGCCCGGGTGCCCAGTTCTTCCCCGTGTCGCTGCTCATCGCCAGCGGAGAGAAGGTGAGTCCCTGGCTGGGCCGGAACCCGACCAGCATCGAGGTGCCACCAGCTCCGCCGGCCGCGACAAGTCCCCCGTTGTCGGCGACAGCCGGGGGAGTGACCAGCGACCAGCGGCTGGCCCCGGTCGGCCGTACGAACAGCTGCCAGAAGTTGTTCTCCGAGGCGGCCGACCCGCCCATGACCGCGATCGCCCAGGCACCCTGCGCGGTGGCCAGCGAGGTGGCCAGCGGCGCGGTCTGGACCACGATGCTCGGGGGAGTGACAGAAGCGGCCTGTGAGCCGCAGCCGGCCACCAGGACGGCGAGCAGCCCGGCCACAACGGCACGCCGGATCACGAGCGGTCCTTCATGAGCTGCCTGTCACCCTCATGGGCTGGCCAGCGCTTGGCGGGCGTACTGACTGAGCAGCACGGAGAACGAGGACTGAGTGCTGGTGGTGTCCGGCCCGGGGTCGGCGCCGACCTCCTCGCGGATCTGGCCGGACCGGTCGATGACCACGGCCAGGTCGTTGTGCGCCGCCATGGCGCCCGCGGGCAGGTTCTCCACGGTGACCCCGTACTGCCGCCAGATCTGGCTGAGCTGGCTGACGGACCCGGTCAGGTACAGCCAGTTCGGCACGGTGTTGAGCCCTTCCTGCCGGTCGAAGGCCTGGGTGAACGTCACCGCCCGGTAGGTCGGGTTGGCCACGATGGCGACCAGCTCCACGTCCTTGTCCGCCGACCCGAGCAGCACCCCCGTTTCCTTGAATTCTGCCCCGATGATCGGGCAGTCGGTGGTGCATACCGGGTCGAGGAAGGTCATCAGCACGACCTTGCCGCGCAGGCTGGCCAGCGAGACCGTCTGGCCGTCCTGGTCGGTGAGCTGGAAGCCCGGAGCCGGGATGTCGAGAGCGGCGCTGTCTCCCTCGATGGCCAGGGCCAGGATCGGATCCGCGGTCCGGTTCGCCGCCGCGAAGGCCATCGGGGCGGCACCGACCAGGATCACGGCCAGCGCGGCGACCGCGCCCACCGACCGGGCGCCGGCCGTCGCGAACATCCCCCCCAGCGCCTTCGGCGCCAGTGGTTTCAGCCACCGGCCCCGCCC
>JASHYW010000670.1 GCA_030042885.1 Streptosporangiaceae bacterium
GCTAGCACCCGGTCCTGGATCGCGATCGCGCGCAGATCGCAGGGCCGGACGCCCAGGAAGGCGTACCGCGGCGGTTCGTCGTCTTCGGCGCCGTCGAGGTCGAAGCCCTCGGCGGTCCTCGTCGCCGACCACAGCCGCTCACGCGGCGGGTGCAAGAACCGTTTCCAGCTCTGCGGGCCGGCCGAATGGCCGAAGGCGGCGGTGTCGTCGCGGTGGCGCAACTGGTATCCGCCCGGCTCGAGCCGGACGCCCCAGCCGAAGGGCAGTTCCGCGGCCGAGGATAGCTCCCTGAGCACGATCGCCCCGTCCTGAACGGCGGGGCCGATCACGTGGTAACCCTTGGCCGCCAGAGCCTGGCACAGATTCTCGAGCCCCGCGGCCTCGATCAGCCGTGGGACGGGAATCGCGGTCGCTGCAGCCATCACCACTGTCCGTTCGGATAAATCTTCATGTCCTTCCCTTCTACCATCGGCCGGCCTGGCCGCCCACGGTCACGGGCATTGGTTGGCCGTTCGCGGGCCCTAAGTCCTCAGCTCGAGAGTGCCGCCGGGCCGGCCTTCGACTCGCGATCCGAACCGGCGGCTGACCCGGTCGAGCGTATCCGCCAGCCACTGGCTGTCGGCGGCACTGGCGTGACACAGCCGCATCTTCCTGGCCTGCATGGGAACCATCCGCAGGGCAGCGAGCGTGCCCGGGCCCGGCACCAGGTCCGCGAAGTACAGCAGCCGCAGGTCGTCCCGGAATTCGTCGTAGCCGGAGATGCCTTCGTAGTCGTCGATGCAGTCACCGCAGCCGTACAGGATCAGCTTGCCCCGGTACACCTCGACCGGGCGGGGGTGATGGGAGGAGTGCCCGTGGATCAGGTCGACGCCGCCGTCGATCAGCCGGCGTGCGAACCGGACCTGCCCGGCGTCCACCTCGTATCCCCAGTTGGATCCCCAGTGGATGGACACGACAACCAGGTCACCGCGCTGCCGGGCGGCGCCGAGACGCCCGGTCACCGCGTCGGCGACCGCATCGGACAGGCTGGACAGCAGGTTCACCCCCGGCCGGGTGGCGGTCGCGGCCCAGCCCGGCGGGATCCCGCTGGAGACGGTTCCGCAGGAGAAGACCAGCACGCGTCCCCCGGCCGCCTCCCCGTCCCCCTTCACCGGCACCGGCACGGCCACGGGCCGGCTGGCCTCGGCTAGGTCCTGTCCGGCTCCCACGGCCCTCAGCCCGGCACGGGCCAGCGCACCGAGAGTCTCCGCGAGCCCGGCACGGCCGAAATCCAGGACATGATTATTGGCCAGCGCGCACGCGTCCGGGCGGGCCGCGGTCACGCAGGGCAGGTTCTCCGGGCTCATCCGGTAGTGCACCTCCTTGCCGGGCGCGAAGTCGGCACTGCGCGTGACGCTGGTCTCCAGGTTGATGAGCCGGACTTCCGGTTTCTCGGCGTCCAGGACCGGCAGGGCATCACCCCACGGCCAGGCAAAGCTCACGGGCCGCGGTATCGGGCCGTTCGCGCGTTCGGCCAGCCGGACGTAGACCATCGCGTCACTGGCGTACATCTCGCGCAGTTCCGGGTCTCCGGGATGCGGCAGCACCTGGTCCAGGCCGCGACCTGGCATCACGTCGCCGCAGGCAAACAGCGTCAAAAGCCTCTCTGCCATGCGTACCCTCCCAGCGGCGGCACTCAGCCGCGGATGTAGACCGGCGTGCCAGGCGTCGGCACCAGGGTGTAGAAGAACCCGGCGATGTCCATCGGGATCCGGACGCAGCCGTGCGAGACCGGCTGGAGCGGCACATAGGTGTCGCCGTGGATCGCGTAGGCGGTGCCGATGAAGAACACCGGGTTGTACATCTGGCCGAGGGGAACCGTGACCCAGCCCGGCATGAAGGCAGTGGTGGCAAAATCGCCGACCGGGGTGACGGCGTAGGCGCAGCCGCCGCCCGGCGAGCAGTAGTAGTAGCCGCCGCCGGTTGAGACGTGGCTGATCAGCGCCACCTGGTCGTCGCGGTAGAGGACCAGGACCTCATCGGCCAGGTTGATCTCGATCCGCAGGCTCCCGCCGCCGGGCACGAGCACGACCGGGAGCCGAGGGCTGAGCAGCGCCTGCTGCATGGCGGAAGTCACGACGTCCTGGGCGGGCAGGCCCTGGACCTCCTGGAACGCCCACACCGCTTCAAGAGTGTCGGTGCCGAACTGGCCGTCGATCGGTCCCGGGTAGTAATTCAGCGCCGCGAGCCGCTGCTGCAGCTGGGTGACGGCGGGCCCGCTCATTCCCGGCTGCAGCAGCTGGCTGACTGGCGGCGGGGGCGAGGCGGTCCGCGGCGGAGTAGCCGTCGCCGAGTGAGGTGCGGTGGGCGAGGGGGGTGCGGTCGTCGGGGACGGCGTGGATTGGGCCGGCCGGGCAGACGGCGCGGGAGACGACATGCTGACCGAGCCGCAAGCGGCCACGGCCAGCGCGAGAACTGACAGCAGGAACATCCCAGGGAGTCGCATCATTACCTCCGGGGGCGGCCAGAAGTGGTGCAGTTTCGTTGACCAGCCCCCTATTCATAGGGTGCCGCTCCCGGTCCGTGGCGCACAGGGCCGAAGGTCGCGCTCGGCGTGCCGAAGGCCACATTCCGCCGCGGGGACGGGCTCAGTCCTCGCTCAGGCGATCCTGGCTGGCCTCCTGGCTGCCTTCCTGGTGATTGCGGGCCCGGGACGGCAGGGCGATCAGGGCGATGACGCATCCGGCCGCCGCCACGCACGCCCCGGTGGCCAGGCCCAGGTCCATGCCGCTGATGAAGGCCGAGCGGGCCAGCTGAGCGAGTTCCGCGCCGAGGAAGCCGCCGACGCGGCTGGCCACGCCGAGCGCAGCGCCCAGCGAGCCGAGAATCGTCTGCAGGACCGCGTGCGGTATCGGGATGTGGTACGAGGCCAGGGCGCTGGTCATGTGGTCCTGGTAACGGGTGTTCAGCAGGCTGCCGATCACGGCCACCCCCAGCGCGCCGCCGACCTGCAGGAACGTGCCGTTGGTCGCGGCTCCGACGCCAGTGTGCCCGCCGGGCAGGGAACCCATGACCGACTCGGTGGCCGCCGGGATGGTCAGCGCGGCACCCACGCCGAGCAGGATCATGCCGGGCAGGATGCCGGTGTAGGTCGTCGCGGTCGATGCCGTGGATATCTGCCACAGGCCGACGGCGATGATCAGCAGCCCGGCCGCCACCGTGAACCTGGTCCCGATGGCCCGGACCGCAGCGGTGGACAAGGGCGCGATGACCGCGATGGCTCCGGCCGCGGGCAGCACCCGGACCCCGGCCTGCAGAGCCGAGTAGCCCAGGCTGAGCTGGAGGTACTGGGTCAGCACGAACAGCGCGCCGAACAGCCCGAACATGACCAGGCCGACGGAGCAGACCGCGGCAGAGAACCTCCTGCGGCGGAAGAACGCGATGTTCAGCATCGGGTGCGAGCTGGCCCGCTCCCAGACGACGAAGACGGCCAGCACGGCCAGGCCGCCGATGCCCGCGGCGATGACCCGGGGCGAGGACCAGCCGCGCACCGGCGCCTCGATCAGCGACCACAGCACCAGGCCGAGGCCGGCGATGGACATCA
>JASHYW010000671.1 GCA_030042885.1 Streptosporangiaceae bacterium
CCCTGGCTGATCTTCAGTTACGAGCGCCGCGGTTCCTGGGGATGACCACGGTGGGGCACGCCGCGTGGTGCATGCACTTGCTGCTCACCGAGCCCAGCAGGAGCCGGGTGAACCCGCCGTTGCCGCGGGTCCCGACCACGAGCAGGTCGGCATTGTGCGAGGCCCGGATGAGTTCTTCGGCCGGATCTCCCACGGCGGTGCGGAGGGTGACCTCGTCCGGCTTCTCGCCGACCTCGCTTTCGACCTGGTCCACGAATTGCTGCAGTGACGCCCGCGCTTGCTCCTCGCTGAGACCGCCCTCGGGAAGCTCGGGAATGTTCCAGAAGATCTCGGTGGCCGGGCGGACGAGAGCCGGGCGAACGGCCATGACCGTCAGCGGGGCATCATGCGCCGCGGCCTCGCGCATGGCCCAGCCCAGGGCATGGCGGGAATGGTCCGAGCCATCCACCCCGACGAGGATTCCGGGCATCTGTGCTCCTGTCGTTCCCGGGGCCGTTCCGGGTCAGCCCATGCGGCCGGTGACGTAGGCCTTGGTGCGGTCGTCTTGCGGATCCTCGAAAAGCCGAGCGGTCGGGGCATACTCGACGAGCACGCCCGTGCGGGTGTCGCTCGTGGGGTTGACGAGCACGGAGTAGAAGGCGGTGCGGTCGCTGACGCGCGTGGCCTGCTGCATGTTGTGCGTGACGATGACGATGGTGTACTTCGACTTGATCTCCTGCATCAGGTCCTCGATGGCGCCGGTCGCGATCGGGTCGAGCGCCGAGCAGGGCTCGTCCATCAGGACCACGTCCGGCTCGACCGCGAGCGTGCGGGCGATGCACAGCCGCTGCGCCTGCCCGCCGGACAGGCCCAGGCCCGACTTGTTCAGCCGGTCCTTCACCTCGTCCCACAGCGCGGCCTGGCGCAACGAGCGCTCGACGATCTCGTCCAGCTTCTTCTTGTTGTGCTCGCCGTTGATGCGGGGCCCGTAGGCGATGTTGTCGTAGATCGACTTGGGGAACGGGTTCGGCTTCTGGAAGACCATGCCGATGCGCCGGCGAACGGCGATCGGGGAGACGTCCTTGCCATACAGCGGCGCCCCGCGGTAGCGGACATCGCCCTCGACGCGGGCGCCGACCACCAGGTCGTTCATCCGGTTCAGCGACCGCAGCACCGTCGTCTTGCCGCACCCGGACGGGCCGATGAACGCCGTGATCTCGTTCTCGTAAATCGCCAGCGAGACGTCCGTGACGGCCCGGAAGGAGCCGTAGTAGACCGAGGTGTTCCTGACGTCGAAGATGTGGTCGCCCGCCGTCGGCTCAAACTGCCCGGCCATCGGCTGGAGACCCGCCGGCTGGGGCAGCGGTACCTCCTGCCCGGTCGCCGACTTGGGCACCTGGAGATTGGTGACGGTTTCCTGTTCAGACTGTTCCATTACATTCCTAGCGGGTGTATCGGCTGAATCGTGCGGTGACCAGGCGGGCGGCGATCATCAATATGAAGCATATGACGATCAGCGTGAGCGCGGCGCCCCAGCCGCGGGCCTGCGCGCCGACGTAGGGCGATGACGCGTTCGAGAAGATCAGCAAGGGGAGCGCGGTGGTGGCGCCGCTGAACGGGTTCGGGTTCGTCGCCAAGGTCAGCCCGCCCAGGATCGTGAAGATCAGCGGCGCGGTCTCGCCTGCCGCCCGGGCCACGGCGAGCAGCGCGCCGCTGACGATCCCGCCGATCGCCGCCGGCAGTACCACGGTCATCGTCACACGGGCCTTGGTGGCGCCGAGGGCGTAACTCCCTTCGCGGAGCGAGTTCGGCACCAGCCGCAGCATCTCGTAGGTGGACCGGATCACGATCGGCAGCATGAGGCAGCCCAGGGCGAGGGCGCCGGCAAAGCCCGAGTAGCCGAAGTGCAGCACCCAGATCGAGAAGATGAACAGGCCCATGATGATCGATGGCACGCCCGTCATCACGTCGCTCATGAACGCGATGAGCGCCCCCAGCGGGCCCCGGCCGCCGTACTCATTGAGGTAGATCGCGCCCAGGATGCCGAGCGGCACGGCCATGACCGTGGCGAGGCCGACGATCTCGAGCGTGCCGAGTATGGCCGGCCAGATTCCGCCCACGTCCGCAGGCGCCACATTCGGCGGGATCTGGCTGGTCAAGAAGGTCCCGCTGATGATCGAGATGCCCTTGGCGACCACCGTGACCAGGACGAATCCCAGCGGGATGATCACGAGCACGAACGCGAGCACCATGAGTACGGTCACGATGCGGTTGCTGGTGCGCCGCCAGCCCTTCGGCTCTCGCAGGTCGACGTTCTGCTGCCCGGTGACGGCGGCCATCAGGTACCCCTCTTGCGCCGGGCGGAGCGCTCCACGACCCCGCGGGCGATGACGTTGACGATGATCGTGATCACGAACAGCAGCACGCCGATCCCCATCAGCGCGGCGCGCTGCAGGCCGAAGGCTTCGCCGAACTCGTTCGCGATGACCGAGGGCATGTTGTAGCCGGGGGCGAACAGGTGCGAGGTGATCGCCGGCGAGGAGCCGATCACCAGGGCGGCCGCGATCGTCTCGCCCATGGCCCGGCCCATCCCGAGCAGCACCGCGCCGACGACGCCGCCCTGGCTGTGCGGCCACACGGCGCCGCGGATCATCTCCAGGCGGGTCGCGCCCAGCGCGTACGCGCCCTCCTTGTCGATCGCCGGCACGGTGGCGATGACCTCGCGCGACAGCGAGGTCACGATCGGCGTGATCATGAAGGCCAGGATGATGCCGCAGGTGAAGAACGACGCCCCGCTGGTGGGCGGCCCGAACAGCGGGCCGAGCACCCAGATGCCGTTGACGGCCGACCCGATGTGGCCGTAGATGGTGTTGAGCCACGGCGCGAACACCAGGATCCCCCACAGGCCCCAGACCACCGACGGGACCACGGCCAGCAGGTCGACCACGTACACGATCGGCCGCGACCACCGGTACGGGACGACCTCGGTCAGCAGCAAGGCGATGCCGACGCTGACCGGCACGGCCATGACCAGCGCGATGATCGCCGTGATGGCCGTGCCGTAGATGAAGGCCAGGGCCCCGTAGGTGTTGGCCGCCGGGTTCCAGGTATTGGTGAAGATCTTCCAGCCCTCGGTGGTGAACCACGAGGAGGCCTGCTGGCTGGTCGAGACCGCGATCAGGACCAGGATGATCAGGACCAGCAGGCCGGACGCGAGAGCGAGGATCTGGAAGCTGCGGTCGCCGAGGGGCCGGCGATGTTCCAGGGGGTGGGCGGGTCCGGCCGCAGCGGCCGGACCCGCCTCAGTGACAGTGGTCATGACGACGAACCGATCTGACCTGCCTGCGTCATCGTGCTTGCTAACTGCCGATCGAGCTGAGCTGCGCCGTGGCCGTCGAGTCGAGGCTGGAAGGCAGCGGCGCGTAGCCCAGGCTGGGCAGCAGCTGCTGGCCCGGTCCGAGCAGGTAGCCGATGTAGGCCTTGAGCATCGCCGCATTGTTCGAGTTCGACTGGGTTTTGTAGACCAGGACCCATGACTGATAGGTGATCGGGTACGCCTGGGCGCCGGGGGCCCAGATCGCGCTGAACGTCAGGTTGGCTGCGGGGGTGACGCTGTCGGCGGCGGCGGTGGCCGAGGCCGGCGACGGCGTGATGTAGTTGCCGGACGAGTTCTTGATGTTGGCGAAGGTCAGCCCGGAGGCCTTGGCGTCGGCGTAGTCCACGTACCCGATGGCCCCGGCGGTGGACTTGATGATCGACGCCACCCCGCCGTTGCCGTTGCCGCCGCGGCTGGCGGCGGGCCAGTTGACGGTCGAGCTCGAGCCGAGCGTCCACGCGCTTCCCGCCCCCTTGACCAGGAACTCGGTGAAGTTCTGGGTGGTGCCCGAGGAGTCCGAGCGGCGGGCGATGGTGATCGTGGTGCTGGGCAGGCTGACACCCGGGTTATCCGCGGCGATCGCCGAGTTGTTCCAGGTTGTGATCTTGGCCTCGAAGATCTCTGCGATCGTCTTCGGGTCCAGGTTCAGCGGCTTGGACAGGCCGGACAGGTTGTACGAGACCGTGATCGGGCCGATCACGACCGGGAAGTACAGCACCGTGCCCTTGAAGGTCGATGCCTCGGAGGAGGGAATCGGCGAGTCCGAGCCCGCGAAGTTGACCACCCCCGAGGCCAGGTCGCTGCGCCCCTTGCCCGAGCCGCCGCTGCCGTAGACGACCGTCATGCCGGGCTGGACCGACTTGAAGGCCGAGATGGCCGCCTCCTGGAAGGTGGTCTGGAACGTCGATCCGCTCCCGTCGAGCGTGCCGGTGAGCTTGGCGGCGCTGCTCGACGGCGATGCGCTGGTGGTCGACGTGGTGGTCGACGAGGTGGTCGACGAGGAGCATGCGGCGAGGGAGAGCGCCATCGCGACGAATGCGGCCCCCGCCGTCATGACCTGCTGTCTACGTCCAAGTTGCATGGTTGAGTTACCCCTCTATGTTTCCCGGCCGCGATGAGCGCAGTCGCGGACGGCCGGTAAGCCTGTGAACCGTATGTGCCAGTCCAGTCTGGCCGCGCAGTCGGTACCTTCGGGTGAACGGCAGGAGTACAAATCGGGGACAGAAAGTGAATTAGTGGTGTCGGCCCGGCGGCGCGGGCGGCACGCGCGTGCCGCCCGGAGCTTGCCACCAGGA
>JASHYW010000672.1 GCA_030042885.1 Streptosporangiaceae bacterium
CGTGCTGCGGGACGGCGGTTACGCCGACGCCGTGGTCAGCCCGGCCGGGGGCGTCGTCCCTGACGTCCGGCGGATCATCCGGCCGGTGGGACCGGTGGCGGTGTTCGCGGCGTCGAACTTCCCGTTCGCGTTCTCGGTGGCCGGCGGCGACACCGCCTCCGCGCTGGCCGCGGGCTGCCCGGTCGTGGTGAAGGCGCACGAGGGTCATCCGGTGACCTCCGACCTGACCGCCGAGATCGTGACCGGGGCGCTGGCCTCGGCCGGGGCGCCGGCCGGGACGTTCGGCCTGGTGCACGGGGTGCAGGCCGGCCTGCAGCTGCTCCGGCACCGGATGATCGCGGCGGCCGGGTTCACCGGGTCGACCGCGGCCGGGCTGGCGCTGGCCAGGATCTGCGCGGAGCGGCCGGTCCCGATCCCGTTCTACGGCGAGCTCGGCTCGGTCAACCCCTGCGTGGTCCTGCCCGGCGCCGCGCTGTCCCGCCCGGCCGCGATCGCCGCCGGGTACGTCGCCTCGCTGACCCTGGGGACCGGCCAGTTCTGCACCAACCCCGGCCTGCTGTTCGTCCCCGAGGACGTCGGGCTGCTGGCCGCGATCGCGGAGGCGGTCGTGGCCTCGTCCGGCGGGCCGATGCTGTCCGGCCGGATCTTCGCCGGCTACGAGGACGCGGTGGCGGAGGCCGAGGATCACCCCGGCGTCACCGAGCTGGCCGCCGGCGTGCCTGGGCACGGGCCCTGGGGCGCCATGCCACGAGTGTTCCAGGTCACGCTGAAGGAGTTCGCCGCTCACCTTGAGGTGCTGTCCCGTGAGCGGTTCGGCCCGGCCGGGCTGGTGATTACCTATCCGTCGGTCGCGGACCTGCTGCCGGTGCTCGCCACGCTGCCCGGCAACCTGGCCGGCACCGTGCACGCCGACACCGCCTCACCCGAGGACATGGACCTGGCCCGCCAGGCGGTCGCGGTCCTGGAGCGCGTGGCCGGCCGGATCGTCTTCAACGGCTGGCCCACCGGCGTCGCCGTGGTCGCGGCCCAGCATCACGGCGGCCCGTGGCCGGCCACCACCATGCCCGCCTATACGTCGGTAGGCACCGCCGCGATCCGCCGCTGGCTGGTCCCCGTCGCGTACCAGAACTTCCCCGCAGAGCTGCTCCCCCCAGGGCTGGCCTAGCCGCACCTGGTCGATGGGCCGTCATACCAGCTCTTCGTGGTACGACGGCCCATCCACCATGGGGAGGCGACCGGGTTAGCCCCGGGCACCCACCTTGGCCTTGGCCTCGGCGAGGTCCATGCCGTGCAGGCGCAGCAGGTTCTCGCCGAGGATCTTGCGCTTGGCCTGGTCGGTGAGCTGGGGATAGCCGTAGCCGGCGCACAGGTCCTCGGGGATCTGGAAGTCCATGAACGCGCGCAGCGCCCACTGGGGATGGAACAGCGGCGCCTCCGAGCCGTAGATGATCTTGTCCTCGCCGCACCAGAACAGCAGCTTGCCCAGGATCTCCGCGAACATCCGGGGCGCCCGGACCACGAAGTTGATCGTCGCCGCGATCGAGGCGTACAGGTTGGGGTACCGGATGAGCTGCCAGCATGTCTCGTCGAGGAACGGCAGCCCGACGTGGAAGATGACGAAGTTGATGTCGGGGAAGTTGGCCGCGGCCCCGTCCATGTCCCAGGTCTGGGTGTGCTCGATCGGCTGCGGGCCCAGCGGCACGCCCTTGTGCACGCCGATCAGGTTCACGCCCAGTTCCTGCGCCTTCTCGAAGATGGGGAAGGCGACGTTCGGGTCGTCCATCCGCCACGGATACGGCTTCCCGTAGTCATAACGCACGTTGTAGAACTTGAATGCGCGGGCGCCGAACTCCCCGACTTGACGCTCCATCAGGTCGAGCGCCTTGCGCCCCTCGAGCGGGTTGACCGAGCCCCAGAACACGGTCCGGTCCGGGTCCCGGCTGGCCAGGTCGGCGCAGGCCTCCCAGGGCGACAGGCCGTCGCGGAACAGGTCGGTTAGCGGCAGCGGCATCGCCACCAGCATGTCCGTCTCGGATTCCTCGAACACCATCTTGCGGATGTCCGACGGCGTCCACTCCCGCAGGAACTCTTCGGGCGGCAGCTTGTGCCGGTCCTCGTCCGGGGTCAGGGCATTGTGGAACGCGTACAGGTGGTTGTCGAACAGCAGGCCCGCCTGGCCGAACGCGTTCTTCGGGTCGAAGTTGAACACGTGCGCCACGCAGTCGAACACGAAGACGTCGTCGATCATTGCGGCTGCTCCTTAAGGTGTGCACGGATGTAGGCGTCCCGGTCCGGCACCGCCGCGGGCGGCGGCAGGAACCGCAGGATGCTCCGGGCCCGGGGCGAGAGCCGGTCGGTGGTCCACGCCTCGTCCCAGACGATCGACACGTCGGCGTCGCTGATGCCCGGCTGCCCCAGGATCTGCTCCTTCACCTGGGTGAGCACGGTCGCGGCGAACGGGCACCAGCCGGAGGTCAGCAGCAGCTCGACCGTGGCTTTCCCGTCTTCGACCTTGACCGAGCGCACCAGGCCCATGTCCAGGACCGAGATGCCCTTCTCCTGGCAGCAGGGATCGTAGACCCCGGCCAGCGCGTCGCGTGCCCACGTCGGCAGCTCGGACATACTGTCATCGTCAGCCCCCCTGGTACCAGATGGCAAGACCGTCGGTCCCTGTACCGCCATGGCAGACTGCCCGTCATGACCGAACCAGATCCGAAGGCAGACCTTCACCGCTACCTCCGGGCGTGGGCGCACTCGGACGCCACGATCGAGGCGCTGGCGGCCGGGATGCTGAGAGCGGGGTCGAATCCGCCGTCGAAGCGCTGCGCCAGTTCGGTGACGTACGCCCGGTGAAGGCTCAGGGCTGGAACTGGACGAATCCGTACTGGGGAAGCGCGGTGGTGCTG
>JASHYW010000673.1 GCA_030042885.1 Streptosporangiaceae bacterium
GGGCCGGCCGACACCGTCCCGCCGAGCACGGGGCCGGACGACGCTGACGATGTGCTGGTCCGGGTGGAGAACCTGGTCAAGTACTTCCCGGTGCGCGCGGGCGGCCTTGTCAAGCGGACGGTCGGCCAGGTCCAGGCGGTTGACGACGTGTCACTGTCCATCATCCGTGGCAAGACCCTCGGCTTGGTTGGCGAGACCGGCAGCGGCAAGTCCACGCTCGCCCGCTGCGTCGCAGGGCTGATCCCGGTCACCTCGGGCCGCGTAACGTTCGACGGTCGCGACATCACCAACCTGGCCCGCGGCGCCATGCGGCCGATGCGTCGCGAGATCCAGATGATCTTCCAGGATCCCTACAGCTCGCTGAACCCGCGACGCAGGGTCGGCGCGATCATCGGCGATCCGTTCGCCATCCACAAAACCGCAACCGGCGCCGAGCGCAAGCGCCAGGTGCAGGAGCTGATGGAGCGGGTCGGGCTCAACCCGGAGCACTACAACCGCTTCCCGGCTGAGTTCTCCGGCGGGCAGCGGCAGCGCATCGGGGTCGCTCGAGCGCTCGCGCTGCGGCCGAAGCTGATCATCTGCGACGAGCCGGTTTCGGCGCTCGATGTGTCGATCCAGGCGCAGGTGCTGAACCTGCTCGCCGACCTGCAGCGCGACTACGGGCTGACCTACCTGTTCATCGCGCACAACCTGGATGTCGTGCGGCACGTCAGTGACTCGGTGGCGGTCATGTACCTGGGCCGCATCGGTGAGCTGGGTCCGAAGGGGCCGGTCTACCGCTCACCGCGGCACCCGTACACCACGGCGCTGCTGTCCGCCGCGCCGGCCGCGGACCCGGATACGGCGGCCAGTCGGCAGCGGATCATCCTGACCGGGGACGTGCCGTCCCCCATCGACCCGCCTTCCGGGTGCCGGTTCCATCCGCGCTGCCCGAAGGCACAGCCACTGTGCGCCGAGACCGAACCTCAGCTCGAGGTCAAGGCGGGCGACGCGGCCACCCACGTGACCGCCTGCCACTTCCCGGTCGAGGTGGGCGAGAATCTCGCCGCCGCAGGCAGGAGCGAACTGTCATGAGCATAAGCGGGATTGAGGTCGAGGGCAGGGAAGCCCTAGCTGCCGAGGGGGTGCTGGATGCCACCAAGGTCGAGGGACGGAGCCAGTGGCAGCTGACCTGGCGGCGACTGCGGAGCGACCGGGTCGCGGTGGCGTCGCTGATCGTCATCCTGGTCATGGTCGTGCTCGCCCTCGCCGCGCCGGTGTTCGTCACGATCACCCACCACCCGCCGAACGTCGCCTACCCGAACACCGGTGAGACCGCGGCGGGCAACCCGGTTCCTCCCGGCACGGCCGGGTTCTGGCTGGGAACCGACGGCACCGGTCGCGACTTGTTCATCCGGATCCTCTACGGCGCGCGCATCTCGCTGTTCGTCGGTTTCACCACTACCGCGATCGGCGCGATCCTTGGTGTCTCGGTCGGCCTGATCGCCGGGTACTTCGGCGGGTTCGTGGACACGATCCTCGCCCGGTTCACCGACGCGGTGCTCGCGTTCCCCTACGTCGTGCTCGCGCTCGCGCTCGCGGTGGTACTCGGCCCGAGCCTGACCGTGATCATCGCGGTCATCGCGTTCTTCTCCTGGGCCGCCATCGCCAGGATCGTCCGCGGCCAGACCCTGTCGATCAAGGAAAAGGAATACATCGAGGCGGCCAGGTCGCTGGGCGCCGGGCCGTTCCGGATCATGTTCCTCGACATCCTGCCCAACCTGCTGGCGCCGGTGCTGGTGATCGCCACCTTGTACATCCCGACCGCCGTCGTGTTCGAGGCGACGCTCTCCTACCTGGGCCTCGGCATCCAGCCGCCGACGGCAAGCTGGGGGAACATCCTGTCCGACGCGCAGAACTTCTACCAAGTGGCCTGGTGGTACGTGGTGTTCCCCGCAGCGGCGCTGCTCATCACCACGCTCGCGTTCAACCTGCTCGGCGACGGGATAAGGGACGCGATGGACCCGCGCACCGAGCGGGTTTTCGCCGCCGGGCGCAGACGCCGGCGCGGTCGGCGGCGCGGCAAGTCGTCCGGTGCGGTCGGCCGCGCCCCGTCGCCGGATTTCCCTGACCCGGCGCACCAGGCCCCGACGCCGACGTAGGAAGGCGGTCACATGGCATTCACCGGTTTCCTGATCCGGCGTATCCTCACCGGCATCGTGGTGGTCTGGCTGGTCGCCACCGGCGCATTCTTCCTGTTCTTCGCCCGCCCGGTGGACACGGTCGCGCGCCAGCTGGCCGGCCGCGCGGCCACCCCGCAGGTCATCACCGAGGTGATAAGGAACCTCGGCCTCAATCAGCCGATCATCGTGCAGTACTGGCACTACCTGGACGACCTGGTCCACGGCAACCTCGGCTTCTCCTACTACACCGGAGAGTCGGTCGACATGATGCTGAAGCAGGATCTGCCGCCGACCGTCTCCCTGGTGATCGGCGGCGTAGTCATCTGGCTCTTGGTCGGGCTGAGTGTCGGCATCATCAGCGCAACCAGGCCACGCAGCGCGTTCGACAGGTCCTCCACTGTCGCCGTGCTGATCGGCCTGTCGATGCCGGTCTTCGTGATCGGGGAGCTGCTGATCCTGTTCGTGTTCGTGCCGCTCAACCAGCACGGGTTCCACTGGATCCAGACCGGGTACGCCGGGATCTCGCAGGGGCTCGGTCCGTGGGTGGGGCATATGATCCTGCCCTGGATCACTCTCGCTGCCGTGCAGGCCGCCGTCTACACCCGGCTGACCCGCGGCCAGCTGCTCGATACGCTCGGCGAGGACTACATCAGGACGGCCAGGGCTAAGGGGCTGTCCGAACGGCGGGTGACCTACCGGCACGGGGTCCGCGCCGCCCTCACCCCGGTCGTCTCGCAGCTGGGCGTGGACATGGGCCAGCTGCTCGGCGGTGTCATCGTGGTGGAGACCGTCTTCGGCCTCGGCGGCCTCGGCGAAACGTCGGTGCAGGCCATCGATACCGACAACCTGCCGGTGATCATCGGGTTCGTCGTCCTCGCGGCCGTATTCGTGGTGGTGGCCAACATCATCGTGGACGTGGTCTACGCGCTGCTCGACCCCCGGGTCCGGATCGCCTGACCGTTGTTCCACCGTTCCCCCGCCGCACGCGCCACGCCGAACGTC
The DNA here is from genome assembly GCA_030042885.1 of Streptosporangiaceae bacterium. The sequence continues at coordinate 3,165 of JASHYW010000673.1, forward strand.
GGTCGCGCCGCGAGCTTCGGCCCTGACCGCGAGGTGTTCCGGCTGGCCCCGCCGGTGATCCTGTGGTGGGTCTGGCTTGCCTTCGTGGCCGCGAACATCGCTGACTTCGCGATCCAGGGTACGTCTGGGGTGTCGGCCAGGTTCGTGACCGTGCTGGCGGGGATCCTGGCCACGGTTACCGGGCTCGCCTACGCCCTGGCGTTCCGCCCGCGGGTTATCGCCGACCAGGCCGGCCTGGCGATCATGAATCCGTTCCGCGACCATCGCGTTCCGTGGGCCGCGATCCAGACGGTGGACACCGGCGACTGGGTGCGGGTGCATTATGCTCCCGACGGGGATGCGCGTCGCGCTCAGACCAGCGCGACCAGCCGGTCAATTTCCTGCTGGGCTCTCTACGTTTCGGCCCGGACCAAGCGCAAGGCAGCCAGGCCGCCGCGGCCGCGGCGCAGCTGGTTTCCTTCGCTGCCTGGCGGGCTCGACAAGCACCCGGGCGGCGAGGGGAGCTCCCGGCTGCCCGAAGAGGCGAAGTACCTGGCTTCGCTCCCGCCGGCCAAGGCGATCGCCTCCCGCCTGGACACGCGCGCGGCGAAAGAACGTGCCCGCGCGGAATCTGCCGGCCCGGTGACGGCACGATGGGCCTGGCTGCCACTCGCCGCCGTCACGGTACCCGCGCTCGCGCTGCTGATCATCGCTCTCGCCTAGGCACCGCCAGCTCATCGCACTCCGCGGGCGGCGGCATCGCGCCCTCCGGGGGCAGGGGAGGCGGAGTGCCGCCGAATTCGGGACAGAACGCCTTGTGGTTGCACCACTCGCAGAGCCGGCTCGGCCTGGGCCGCCAGTCGCCAGCGCTGCGAGCCCGCTCAATGGCCTGCCAGAGGGCCGCGACCTTGCGCTCGGTGGCGAGCAGGTCGGACTCATCCGGCGCGTACCGCAGGACCTCGCCCTCGGCGAGGTACATGAGCTGGAGCAGCCTGGGTACCTGGCCGCGCAGGCGCCAGATCACCAGGGCGTAGAACTTCATCTGGAACAAGGCGCTCGCCTCGTAGGCCTCACGGGGCGCGCGGCCGGTCTTGTAGTCCACGATCCTGATCTCGCCGCCAGGGGCCACGTCGAGCCGGTCGATATAGCCGCGCAGCCGCAGCCCTGAGTCGAGCGTGGTCTCCACGTAGGCCTCGCGCTCGGCGGGCTCGAGCCTGCGCGGGTCTTCGAGGGTGAAGTACGTGTCGATGATCGCGGTCGCTGACTGAAGCCAGTCGGCCCGTTCGGCCTTATCGGGGAACAGCGCGGCCAGATCGGGTTCGGCGGCGGCCAGCTGGTCCCACTCGGGGGCGAGCAGCGCCCGGGCGGCCTCCGGGGTCCGCTCCGCGGCGGGCAGGTCGAAGAGCCGCTCGAGCGCGGCGTGCACCAGCGTTCCGCGCGCCGTGGCCACGGTGGGCGGCTCCGGCAGCCGGTCGATCACGCGGAACCGGTACAACAGCGGACATGTCATGAAATCAGCGGCGCGTGACGGCGACAGCGCGGGCCCGGACGGTTCCAAAGGGGGCTCGGGGGGATGGGTGCCCCCGAAGGCGGGGGGTTCCGGGAGGTCGCCCCCCCGGGCCAGCATCGCGGGGGGTTCCGGGGGGTCGCCCCCGGGGGCCAGCACTGTCTCCACAGCAGAACCGTAGGGCATGGCACCGACATTCGGGAGCATCTCGGGCCTTGCGCGTTTCGTCCTGCCCGCCACGGCCATGCCCGCCATGGCCCGCCCGTCATGGCCCGCCATCGACCCGAACGACCGCGCGGGCACGTAGCATCGGTACTGTGGCACGCACGACACCCGAGAACGCGCCGCAGCGCCGCATAGCCGGTTCCGGCATCATCATCGCGCGCCCGTTCGGCATCCCGGTGTACATCTCCCCGTACTGGTTCGTCATCGCGGGCTTCATCGTCTTCAGGTACGCCGAGGATCTCGCCTCCACGCTGCACGGTTCCACCAGGTTCGTGGTAGCCGTGGCCTTCGTCGTGTTGCTCTACCTGTCCGTCCTGATCCACGAGCTGAGCCACTCGCTGGTGGCCCGCGCGCACCGGCTGCCGGTGCGCCGCATCCTGCTGTACCCGCTCGGCGGATTCTCCGAGCTCGAGCGGGAGCCGCCGACGCCGTGGCAGGCGTTCGCCGTGTCGGCGGCCGGGCCGGCGCTGTCGCTCGCGCTGGCGGCCGCCGGTTACGGCCTGACGCGCGTGGTCTCGACGGCGGACACCATCGCTAACACGCTTGTCTTCCAGCTCATGTGGGCCAACCTGGTGATCGGGATCTTCAACCTGCTGCCGGGCCTGCCCCTGGACGGCGGCCTGATGCTGCGCGCGGCGATCTGGAAGGTGACCCGCCGTCCGGCCACCGCGACCATCGCCGCCGCCTGGGCGGGCCGCGTGATCGCCGTGTGCCTGGTGCCGCTCATCTTCTGGTTGTTCGGCGAGGACGTGGTAGCCCTGGTGCTGGCCGCGGTGATCACCGCGTTCATGTGGTCGGGAGCCGGACAGGCGATCAAGGCGGCCAGGTTCCGTGAGCGGCTGCCTGCGCTTCAGGCCCGGCGGCTGGCCCGCAAGGCGGTCTCGGTCGCCGCGAGCACCCCGCTGGCCGAGGCGATCAGGCGCGCGGACGAGAGCCAGGCGCGGGCGGTCGTGGTCGTCGACCACGAAGACAAGCCGATCGCGATCCTCAACGAGACCGCGGTGATGGCCACGCCGCCGCAGCGGCGGCCCTGGATCGAGGCTGGATCCCTGGCCAGGACGCTCGAGCCCAACCTGGTGCTGCCCGCTGACCTGTCGGGGATGGCGCTCGTTGACGCGCTCCGCCGGGCGCCGGCGTCGGAGTACCTGCTGGTGGAGCCGTCCGGCCAGGTCTACGGCGTGCTTGCCGCCCGCGACGTCGACCACGCCTTCGCCGGGGTATAGCCGATCATGACCAAACCGCGGCGAGGGCCGCTGATGCCGGGCGAGCCGGTGCAGCTGACCGATCCCAAGGGCCGCAGCCACATCATTACCCTGCGGCCCGGCGCGTCCTTCCATACCCACCGGGGCATGCTGAGCCACGACGACATCATCGGCGGTCCCGACGGGAACGTGGTCAGGTCCGGCGGCAGCACTCCCTACGTGGTGTTCCGCCCGCTGCTGGCCGACTTCACGCTGGCCGCCAAGCGGGGCGCGGCGGTGGTGTACCCCAAGGATGCCGCCCAGATCGTGGCGTTCGCCGACGTGTTCGGTGGCGCGCGGGTGCTCGAGGCCGGAGCAGGCTCCGGCGCGCTTTCCTGCTGGCTGCTGCGGGCGATCGGCGAGCAGGGCATTCTGGTCTCGTTCGAGCGCAGGCCCGACTTCGCCGAGATCGCCAGGCGGAACGTGGAGCAGTTCTTCGGCGGCCAGCCGCCGGGCTGGCAGCTGGTCATCGGCGAGTTCGGCCGCCCCGGCGACGATCACGGACTGGCTGACTTCGACCGGGTCGTGCTCGACATGCTTGCCCCATGGGACTGCCTGGACGCCGCCGCCCACGTGCTGATCCCGGGCGGCCTGGCCTGCTGCTACGTCGCTACCACGACCCAGCTGTCGCGCACGGTGGAGGCGCTGCGCGGACACGGCGGCTTCGACGAGCCTGCCGCCTGGGAGAGCCTGATGCGCGGATGGCACGTGGACGGCCTGGCCGTCCGCCCAGAGCACCGCATGGTGGGACACACCGGTTTCCTGGTGACCGCGCGTCGGCTGGCGCCGGGCGTGGCCCCTCCGCCCCGCAGGCGCCGTCCCCGGGGGGGTTCCGGGGGGCGGGAAGCCCCCCCGTGATCGGGGGGTTCCGGGGGGTTCGTCCCCCCGGGCCAACACTGCCCTCGTGAATGATAACGCTTAGCGATGTTGATGTGACTTATTGATGATCGGACAGGCCGCAAGACGGCATCGAAACAGCCTCGCCAGGTTAGGGAACGCGCGTGTATAGGTAATGTCTTAGTAGCGGCTCAGGAGGAGGTGAGGGGCGTGGCCAACAGAGATGACAGCGGGCGTGCCTCACGGCACGACGATGAGGTAAAGAGCCTTACCGCACAGATCTCCTTCCTCGATGAGGAGATCGCCGTGCTCCGGCGCAGGCTGGCGGACTCGCCGCGGCAGGTCAGGATGCTCGAAGAGAGGCTGCGCGAGACCGAAGGCAGCCTGTCGGGGGTCACCGCCCAGAACGAGCGGCTGGCGGCCACGCTGCGTGAGGCGCGCGACCAGATCGTCGCGCTGAAGGAGGAAGTGGACCGGCTGGCCCAGCCTCCGTCCGGCTTCGGCGTCTTCCTGAACGCCTGCGAGGACGACACGGCCGACGTCTTCACCGGCGGCCGCAAGATGCGCGTCAACGTGTCTCCGAACCTCGAGCTGTCCGAGCTGCGCCCGGGCCAGGAAGTGGTGCTGAACGAGGCGCTCAATGTGGTCATCGCCCAGGGGTACGAGAAGGTGGGCGAGGTCGTGATGCTCAAGGAGCTGCTCGCCGACAGCGAGCGCGCCCTGGTCATCTCGCAGGCCGACGAGGAGCGGGTGGTCCGGCTGGCCGATCCGCTGCTGAAGGAGACGCTGCGGGCCGGCGACTCGCTGCTGCTCGAGCCCCGTTCCGGGTACGTGTACGAGCGGATCCCCAAGGCCGAGGTGGAAGAGCTCATCCTGGAGGAAGTGCCGGACATCTCCTACTCCGACATCGGCGGCCTGTCCTCGCAGATCGAGCAGATCAGGGACGCCATCGAGCTGCCCTACCTGCACGCCGACCTGTTCAAGGAGCACCAGCTCAAGCCGCCCAAGGGGGTCCTGCTGTACGGCCCGCCCGGCTGTGGGAAGACGCTGATCGCCAAGGCGGTGGCGAACTCGCTGGCCAAGCAGGTGGCGGCCAAGACCGCCCAGGCCGACGGCACACCGGAAGGCAAGAGCTTCTTCCTCAACATCAAGGGCCCGGAGCTGCTGAACAAGTACGTCGGCGAGACCGAGCGGCACATCAGGCTGGTGTTCCAGCGGGCCAGGG
>JASHYW010000674.1 GCA_030042885.1 Streptosporangiaceae bacterium
ACGCCCCGGGCCATGCGGCGCTGGTGATCGAGGAACGCGGGGTTCTCGTCGCCGGCGACATGCTTTCTGATGTCTTGATCCCGATGCTCGACCTGAACGACACCGCGGACCCGATCCAGGACTACCTCGCCGCGCTGCGGCTGCTCCAGGGCGCGGCGGCCGACGTCGATGTCCTCGTCCCCGGCCACGGGTCCACCGGCGGAGCTGATCAGGTACACGCACGGATCGACCAGGACCGGGCGTACGTGCACGCCCTGCGTGACGCCCATGTTCCCAGCGACCCGCGGGCCGGCCCATCGGCCACCTACGATTGGGTGCCTGGCGTGCACGCACGGCAACTCCAGCGCCTCGCCCGAAGAAGCGAGCGCGACGGGACGCCCGGCTAGCGATCGTCTAGCGGTTCTCCGCCACGAACTGGCTGGCGGTGAAGGACGCGCCAGCCGGATCGGCAAGGACGGCGAATCGCACCCACGGCGCATTCTGCGGCTCGGCGAGGACCGAGCCTCCGAGCTCGCGCGCTCGCGCAGCGATCGCGTCCACGTCGTCGACGGCGAAGGTCACGCTCCAGCGCGCTGGGCCACCCTCGCGGGGCAAGATCGTCGCCACAACGTCCTCGAAGCCTTCGGGTGCGCCCATCTGCTTCATCCCCGCGCGCAAGCCGGGGTTGAGCTCCTCGAGATGGTCGCCGTAGCCCGGCAGAGCCCACATCGGCGAGCCGGCGTCGATCGTCGTCCAGCCGAACACGGCGCCGTAGAAGGCCCGAGCGGCCTCGACGTCGTCGGTGTGCAGGTTGTTGAAGTTCACCGCGCCATGCTCGTTGACCGCCGCCGAGCCGCGGTGCGATCCGGGCTGCCACACGCAAAAGACCGCGCCCTCGGGATCGGCGAACACGCCCATCCGCCCCGCGTCAAACACGTCGAACGGCTCGGAGAGCACCCGTCCGCCCGCCTCGCGCACCCGCGCCGCGGCGTCGTCAGCGGACTCGACGCGGATGTAGGTGTTCCACACCGCCTGCGGCGGCGCGCCTGGGGGCTGCGATGAGATCGCGGCCGCGTCCCGGCCGCCGATGCGAGCCATGTAGTAGTGAGCCCCAGCGTCGGGGGGCATCGCGTCCTCGGTCTGCCACCCGAAGAGCCCGGAGTAGAACCGGGCGGCGTCTACGGGATCGGGCTGGCTGGTGTCGACCCAGCACGGCACCCCGGCTGGGTAATCCTCGCGCGTGCTCATGGCGGCAGCCTACAGGGGCTCTCACCGGGCATCCCGGCAGCGAGCCGCCAAACTGGACCGCGTCGATGTCATCGTGGCACCGGACAGCATCACTCATCTCCGGTCCCCGATCAGGCGACGACGTCCACGAGCCACGCCGGCCGGCGCTAAAGGGTCAGTGCGCGTCGCGCAAGCGGATCCGCTTGCGGCACACCTCGGGCGATGACCGGCGGCAGAGACAACAGAACTGGTCTATTGGGCGCACCGACCACGGCCTGAAGGATTGCCAGCGAAAACGCGCCGAGTCGGCGATCCGGTCTCACGCCGTGATCGAAATCGAGCCACGCTCAGTGACAGGGGTCAGCCCCTGGCTAGCGCGCACGTAGCCGGTGTTGTCTGGCAGGCTGGGCCCGTGGCTGACCCCTACCATGGCCTCGCCGCCGACTACGACTGGATATTCGACGACGGCGCGCTGGCCGGCGGAGCCGCGATCAACCAGCCCGCGACGGCGCGCCTGCTGCAGCGGATCGGCCCGGCCAGCACTGTGCTCGACGCGGCCTGCGGGACCGGCATCGACGCGGCGGTGCTCGCCCGCCGGGGCTTCACCGTGCGGGCGGCCGACGGGAGCCAGGCCATGGTCAAGGTCGCGGCGGCGCGGTTCCGGCGGGACAGGCTGGCGATCCCGGTCCAGCGCTGCTTGTGGGCGGACCTGCCCGCCGCCATCGACGAGCGGTTTGACGTGGTGCTGTGCACCGGCAACGCGCTGGTGCACGCCGCCGGCCGCCACGCGATGGTCCGGGCGCTCATCGGGCTGCGGCGGATGGCACGCCCCGGCGGGCACGTGGTGATCGATTCCCGTAACTGGGAGAAGCTGCACGCCGAGCGCCGGATCGTGCAGGTCATGGACCGGGCGAAGGTCCGCGGCGGGAGAAGGTGCGTCGTGCTGTATGCCTGGGAGATCCCGGATCGCCTCGACCAGGAGCACATCGCCCACCTGGTGTTCCTGTTCCAGGACGGCGACCGGGTCGAGCCGCACGAATACCAGCTCTCGTTCCGCCCCTTCACGCTCAGGGAACTGCGTCAACGACTCGAACTCGCGGGACTGCAAGTCGCCGACACCGACTACGACGAGACCGCCGACCGTTACGCCGTGATCGCGTGGCAGCCGCGCGTAACCGCCTGATGCGGTTTCGTAGATGCCATCAGGGCGGGCTATCGGCGCGCAGATGTGGACGTTCTGTTCCACGTCTGGGCAGCCGCCAATTGGCTTAAGCCACGCGCCGCGGCCTGCGAGTCCGGCCGCTGCCTTGCACCTTCTTTGGCACGAAGCGCCGGGCGGCTCAGCTTGTGTAGGTGCTGAGCCCGTGGAGCACTGAGCGGGCGAATGGCAGGAAGGCGTCCTTGCCGGAGGCGCGGTCTTTCATGTGGACGGTTGTGGTGTCGCTTGACTGGTATATCTCCCGGACGATCGCGAGCCGGGTTTCCAGGTCAAGGCCTGCGCCCATGATCACGTGGTCGATGCGTGCCTGGGCGAAGGCGGACCGGAGGTCGTCGATGCCGGTCCCGGTGAACAGCTGCAGGTCCGGCATGTCCAGGTGGTTGCGCGCGTCGTCGATGACGACGCCGGTCAGTCCGAGCAGTAGTACGTTCATGGTGCTCATCATCGTCCTTCCTGGTCCTGTTCTTGGTTGCCTGGCGTTGGGCCGGCCGGGGTGAGGTAGGCGGCGTGGTCGCGGGCGAAGTCGGCGATGGTCCGGGCGGGCCGGCCGGTGACGTCGGTGAAGTCGGTGGTGGTGTAGTCGCCCCAGCCGGCGGCGTAGGCGGGGGCGTATTCGCGGCCGACGACCTCGGCGACCCGTTCGGGCACACCTGCTGCGGTCATCGCGGCCACGGCGGCGTCGGCGGGGATTTCCCGGGCCGTGATGGCGGTGCCGAGCGCTTGGGTGAGCGCGGCGGCGACGTCGGTCATCGAGAGGCTGGCGGGCCCGGTGATGGTGTAGGTTTTCCCGGCGTGCTCGGCGGGGCGGGTGAGCAGGTGCGCGGCGAAGGCGGCGATGTCGCGGGTGTCGATGAAGCCGGCGCGGCCCTGGCCCCAGTTGTGGTAGAGCGTTCCGCCGGATACCGAGCCGAGGAGGTTCTGCATGAACGCCGACGGCCGGATGATGGTGCAGGCGATGCCGGAGGCGGCGAGCTCGGCGTCGGACAGGGCGTGCAGCCGCCCGTTGCGGTTGGGCGCGTCGTAGGCGGCGCCGATCGCCGACAGCCGCACGATGTGGCTGACGCGCGCGTTCCGCGCGGCCCACACCGCATTGGAGCTGGCGTGCGGTGCCTGCGGCCCGGCCGCGGTGAGCAGCCACAGGGTATCGACGCCGGAGAATGCCTCGGTGAGCGTGCCTGGCCGTTCGAGGTCACCGATGGCCACCTCGACCCCGGGAAGGCCGGGGGCCTTGGCAGGGTCGCGGACCAGGGCGCGGAGCTTGGCTTCGGGGGAGGAAGCCCGGTGGCCTGCGGCCATCGAATGCGCGGGCTCTGCCCTCTCCGCAGACGTGACACCATCGCCGGAACGCGAGTGCCGGCGGCCACGAGCGGGACGTTCGGCCCTGGCAGGAT
>JASHYW010000675.1 GCA_030042885.1 Streptosporangiaceae bacterium
GCGCGGCGCTGGCCGCGTTGCGCGCCGCGCCCGCGTGGCCGGATGCGCCCCGGCCGGCCGGCGCCGATGAGCTGCTGCCCGAGCGGGCGCTGGACGGCGATCCCGACGCTCGGGCCGCGCTCATCAGCGATGTCTACGAGCCGCTGCTCGGCGGGGGCCATGCCCTGCTCGACACCCTCACCACCTACCTGGAGCAGGGGTCGTCCCTGGAGGCCACCGCCCGGCTGCTGTTCGTACACCCGAACACCGTCCGGTACCGGTTGCGCCGGGTCGCCGAGCTCACCGAGTACACGCCCTCGGCCGGGCGGGACGGCTTCACCTTGTGGGTCGCGATCGCCCTCGGTCGCCTGGCGGCCAAGCGGAGCTCAGGGGCGCGACGCATCCGGTAACGCGGCGGTGACATCCGCATGAACATCTTTTGTAGGAACACGACAGGCCTTTTGGGGCGAACTTCGTGCTATCCGGTATTCATATGGCGGAGTCCTACAGGGCACCCTGAAGGGATGCTTATCATCACCGCGCCTGGACAGGGCGCGCAGACGCCGGGCTTTCTCGCACCGTGGCTGGACGTGCCCGGTGTCGCCGAGCGTCTCGGCACCGCCTCCGAGCTGGCGGGCCTCGACCTGATCAGGTTCGGCACCACCGCGCCCGCTGACGAGATCAAGGACACGGCAGTCGCCCAGCCGCTGCTCGTCGCGGCTGCTCTCGTCGCGGCGGGCGCGCTGGCGGGTGGGAGCCCGAGCGACATCCGGGCTGACGCGGCGGCCGGGCACAGTGTCGGGGAACTTGCCGCCGGTGTGCTGGCCGGGGTCCTGGGCGCGGACGACGCCATGCGGCTGGTCAGCGTCAGGGGCACGGCTATGGCGGCGGCGTCCGCTGTCGAGCCGACCGGGATGACAGCCGTGCTTGGCGGCGATGAGGACGCGGTGCTCGCGGCCATCGCGCGCCACGGCCTGACCCCGGCCAACGTCAACGGGGCCGGGCAGATCGTGGCCGCCGGGACGCTGGCCGACCTCGAAGCGTTCGCGGCCGATCCGCCGGCCGGCGCCCGGCTGCGCCCGCTGCAGGTCGCGGGCGCCTTCCACACCCGGCACATGGCGCCCGCCGTCGCGGCGTTGCGTGACGCCGCCGCCGACGTCACGGTGACCGATCCGGTCATCACATTGCTGTCCGACGCCGACGGCGCCGCGGTCACCACCGGCAAGGAATGGCTGGAGCGCGTCGTCGCGCAGGTGGCCGCGCCGGTGCGCTGGGACCTGTGCATGAAGACGATGGCGGACCTGGGCGTGACCGCGCTCATCGAGCTGCCGCCCGCGGGCACGCTGACCGGGCTGGCCCGGCGGGCGCTGCCCGGCGTCGTCCAGCTGGCGATCAAGGCCCCGGATCAGCTCGATGCCGCCCGCGACCTGATCGAGGAGCATCTGTCCGAGCCTGACGGCCACGGCCACCTGCCGGAATGGCGGCTGATCGTGGCGCCGGCGTCGGGTACCTTCCGTACGCCGGCGGGGCGCCGGGATTCGACCGCCACCGGCGCTATCGTCGCCCTGACCACGGAGCTGGGCACCGTCGTGGCCCGCGGCGGGCAGCACCAGGTTGCCGCGCCGTGGCCCCTGGGGTCCGTCGAGATCATCGAATGGCTGGTGGAAGACGGGGATCCGGTCAGCGAGGGCCAGCCGCTAGTCCGCGTCCAGCCGAGGGAAGGCGCATGACATCCACCGTGTCCGTCAGTTCCTTTACCCCGTTCCCGCCCGCGGCGGGCGCCCGGATCATGTCCCTGGGCGGTTACCAGCCAGCCAATGTGGTCACCAACGACGACCTCGCGGCCCGGGTGGACACGAGCGATGAGTGGATCCGCAGCCGGGTCGGCATCATCAGCCGTCGCTACGCCGGGCCCGACGAGACCGTGGCGGACATGGCCGTCGTGGCCGGGGGCAAGGCGCTGGCCGGCAGCGGCCTGTCCCCGGCCTACATCGACCTGGTTATCGTGGCCACCTGCAGCTCCGAGGCGTCGATACCCAACGCGTCCGCGGTGGTCGCGCACCGGCTCGGCATCGTCGCGCCCGGGGCCTATGACCTCAACGCCGCGTGCGCCGGCTTCTGCTACGCGCTGGCCAGCGCCTCCGATGCCGTCCGGGTGGGCACGGCGCGGCACGTGCTGGTGATCGGATCGGAGAAGATGACCGCCTGGATCGACCCCGACGACCGCTCCACCTGCATCATCTTCGCCGACGGGGCCGGGGCCGCGGTGGTCGGCCCGGTCGCGGACGGCGAGCCGCCGGGCATCGGCCCGGTGGCGTGGGGCAGCGCCGGAGACCTGGCGTCCAGGATCGCGATCCCGGACCGCCGCTCCTACATGTACCAGGAGGGCCAGGCGGTGTTCCGGTGGGCCACCACGGCGCTGCACCCGATCGCGGCGCAGGCCTGCGAGCGGGCGGGCGTGGACGTGAGTGACCTGACCGCCTTCGTCCCCCACCAGGCGAACCTGCGGATCATCGAGGCCATCGCGCGCCGGCTCGGTGTACCGCGGGAGCGCGTGGCGGACGATATCGTGCACGCCGGCAACACGTCCTCGGCGTCGATCCCGCTGGCGCTGTCGCGGATGGCGGAGCGCGGTGACGTCAAGGCGGGCTCGCCGGCGCTGCTGCTCGGATTCGGCGCGGGGATGTGCTACGCGGCGCAGGTGGTCACGGTACCCTAGCCGCGCCATGCCGCGAGCCGGCCGGGTGCACGAACTCAGCCCCGCCACGGGGCAGGCAGACGACACCAACCCTTTAGGACAAGGAGCAAGGACCATGACAGAGCAGGAGATCCTCGCCGGGCTTGGCGAAATCATCGAAGAGATCGCCGGCGTCCCCGCGGACGAGGTGACCCCGAACAAGAGCTTCGTCGACGACCTCGACATCGATTCGCTGTCCATGGTCGAGATCGCCGTCGCGGCCCAGGACAAGTTCGGCATCGAGATCCCCGACGATGAGCTGAAGGACCTCACCACCGTCCAGGACGTGGTGAACTTCGTGGCCAAGAACGCCGGGGGCTCGGCGTGAGCGAGCCGACGGGGCGCGGCGTCGCCTGGACTGTGTTTTCCCCCCCAAACCCACCCCAGAGGCGAGGGACGAGCGACGAGGGCCCGGCGCCGCAGGCGGCCAGGCCAGCAAGGCGTCGCCTGAGGGTGCCCCGGAGGCGAGCGGGAGGCAGAGCGTGACGGTCGAACGCGAAACCGTCGTCGTCACCGGGCTCGGCGCGACCACCCCGCTCGGTGGGGATGCCCCGTCGACCTGGGCGGCGATGCTAGCCGGGCGCAGCGGCGTACGCCGCCTGACCGAGCCGTGGGCCGAGGAACTGCCGGTGCGCATCGCCGCACCGGCAGCCGCCGACCCGGCGGAGGTCGTAGGCCGGGTGCAGGCGCGCCGGATGGACCGCTGCGAGCAGTTCGCGCTGGCCGCAGCGCGCGAGGCGTGGGCCGACGCGGGGACGCCGGAGGTGGATCCGGAACGGCTCGGGGTGACGGTCACCAGCGGGATCGGCGGCATTGGGTCGACCATTGCCGGTTACGACATCCTCAAGGAGAAGGGCTGGTCCCGCATCTCGCCGTTTACCGTGCCGATGCTGATGCCGAACGGGTCGGCCGGCTGGATCAGCATGGAGTTCGGGGCCCACGCGGGCGCGCACTCGCTGGTCAGTGCCTGCGCGTCGGGCGCCGAGGCGATCGGCTACGGCATCGACATGATCCGTTCCGACCGGGCCGACGTGGTCATCGCCGGCGGCACCGAGGCAGCGATCATGGCGCTCAACATCGCCGCGTTCGCCGTGATGCGGGCCATGTCCACCCGCAACGATGAGCCGGAACGGGCATCTCGGCCGTTCGACAAGGCCAGGGACGGGTTCGTGCTCGGCGAGGGAGCCGGCATCGTCGTGCTGGAATCCATGTCGCACGCACGGCAGCGGGGGGCCAGGGTATATG
>JASHYW010000676.1 GCA_030042885.1 Streptosporangiaceae bacterium
CCGGTATTGGCCAGCCGCCGCTGCTCGGCCGGGCGGATGCCGTACAGCATCTGGTATTCGAAGCTGTCCGGGGCCCGCCCGGCCAGCAGCGCCAGCGACCCGGCGATCTCGATCAGCCGCGGATCATGGGTGGCCAGCATCGGGTAACCCGGGCCGTTCATCAGCACCCGCAGGCAGCGCGCGTAGCACAGGTCAACGTCACGGCGGGAGGTGAAGGCCACGCTCTCCGGTTCGCTGTAGGCGCCCTTGCACAGCCTGACCCGCACGCCGTAGCCGGCCAGCGCGCGGGAGTCCGCCTCGGCGCGCCGCAGGCAGGCCTGGACGACGCAGCCGAGGTCGGCGTGGTCGGCCCGCAGCTTGGCCGCGATCCGCAGCGTCGGCTCGATCGCCGTGTGCTCCTCGGCGTCGAGCGTCACGGAGGTGCCGGCCTCGGCCGCGGCGGCGCAGATCCGCGCGATGTTGCCCGCCGCGGTCTGATGGCCGAGGGACAGCCCGACCGCGGTCGGCTTGACCGAGACCTCGGTTACCCCGCCGTGGGTCAGTCCCTCGGCGCCGAGCTTGCCGAGCAGCTGGACGTACTCGTCGGTGACGGCCACGGCCTGAGCCTCGTCCGTGGTGTCCTCGCCCAGGTAGTCCAGGGTGACGAGCAGGCCGCCGGCCCGCAGCGCACGGGTCACCCGCACCGCGTCGTCGGACGTTTCTCCCGCCACATACGAGTCAACGATGGCCCGTGTCTGCGGCGCGGTGGTGATGAGCCGGCGCAGCCGGGGACTGGCTGAGGCCGCGAGCAGCATCCTGCGCAGCACGGGCTGACCTCCCCAATGAGGTGGAATTCTCACATTATCTGCCGTCGGCGCAGCGTCACCTGCACGTTCGCGCCGGCGTCCGGCGGCACGATGACCTCCTGCGCAGCCGGGACGCCCCCGGCCAGCAGCGTCGCGCCGACCGGCACGGTGCGCTTGACCAGGGCGAGACCGATCGGGCCGAGCTCGTAGTGCCGTGCCGCCGACCCGAGGAAGCCCACGGCCGTTCCGTCAAGCTCGACCGGGTCGCCGTGGGCCGGCAGCCGGTCCGCGCTGCCGTCCAGGTGCAGGAACACCAGCCGCCGGGGCGGGTGCCCGAGGTTGTGCACCCTGGCCACCGTCTCCTGGCCGCGGTAACAGCCCTTGTTCAGGTGCACCGCGGTCTCGATCCAGCCGACCTCGTGCGGGATCGTCCGGTGATCGGTGTCCAGGCCGAACCTGGGCACCCGGGCGGCGATCCGCAGCGCCTCGAACGCCCACATGCCCGCCGGCTGACCCCCGCGCCGGACCAGCTCACCGGCCGCGTCGGCCAGCAGGTCCCGTGCCACGATCAGATCAATTGGCCCGAACGAACCTGGGTTCACCCGGGCCGCTATCCCGAACGTCACGCTGGCCGGGTTGCGGCCTTCCCGGTCGGCGCGCCCCGTAAGCCCCGCAGTGATGTCGGCGCCCGCGGGACCCATCACGGTCAGCACCGCGTAGTCCTGGCTGACGTCGGCGACCTCGACGCGCAGCATGAACCGCATGGATTCCAGGAACTCGGCGAGCGCCGTCACGGTGCCGGGCTCCACGTGCAGCCACACCGAGGCGCCGTCGTCGGTCAGCGTGAGATGGTGTTCCACATGCCCGGTCGGGCTGAGAATGAGGGCCTGGGTGCTCTCCCCTGGTCCCAGCCCTTCCAGGTGCTGGGTGGTCAGGCTGTGCAGCCAGCTCAGCCGGTCCTGGCCGGTGATCGTCAGCACTCCCCGGTTGGACCGGTCCACCAGGCCCGCGGAGGTGGCCAGCGCGCGCTGCTCGCGAAACGGGTCGCCGTAGTGAGCGGCGACGCCCTCATCCGGCCAGCCGGCCTCGACCGCTCCCGGCCAGGCCAGCAGCGGGCTCGCCTTCCCGCTCATGGGGCGGCCGCCCGGCAGTCCTTACAGCGGCCGAAGACGGTGAGGTGGCCGACGTCGGTCTCGAAGCCGTGCCGTTCGTCCAGCGTGGTGATCAGCGGGCGGATCGCGTCCGGGCTGATCTCGGTCACCCGGCCGCACTCCCGGCAGAACAGGTGCACGTGGTCGGCGTCGCTGGCCAGATGGTAGATGGGCGCCCCGTGCCTGAGATGGGTGTGGGTGACCAGGCCGATCTGCTCGAGCAGCTCCAGCGTCCGGTAGATGGTGGAGATGTTGACGCCGCGTGCCGTCCGCTGCACCTGGTTGCCGATCTCGTCCGGGGTCGCGTGGTCCAGCCGCGCCACCGCCTGGAGCACGAGCTGGCGCTGCGGCGTCACCCGGTAACCGCGGGCCCGGAGCTGCTCGTCCCACTCGCGCACCGGCAGTTCCGGGGACGGTGCGTCGGCATTCATGGCCCCATAGTAGTTGCGCCCGCGAGCGTTATTCAGGATCGATCTGCGGTCGCCGTCACGGGCGCCTGGATAACCTGGACTTCCGGGCAGGCACTGTGATCGGGCGCACGGTGAAATGCTCTTGCCTGGCCGCGTGCCTCGCGGATAACGTGCGAGGTACGCGGGAAAGGAGGTGGTCCGAAAGCATGCATAGACAACGGACTCGCGAGGTGGCTGTCAGCTAGCCGCCTTCCCGCCGGCACGACGTCCCGTGGGGCGGCGGCCGGCTAATTCCTGACAGGCACCGAGTCCCCGGGCTGGCCGACCTAGTCCAGTCGGTCCCCGCGTAGCGCGACCAGAGCGCGGCGCGGGAGTCGCCCGGGGATTTTATATGTGCTGTGCTGGCCCGGGAGGACGACCCCCCGGAACCCCCGCTGCGCTGCGCGCCCCGCTGGGCGGCGCGCCGTAGTATCGCGCGGCCGGAGGGGCATGAAGCCCCTCGCGGGTCGCGCGATGGCGGGGCTGTGGCCCCGCGATTCTCGCCGTAGTTGTCACTCGGCGGGGGCCACGCGCTTGAGCTGAGCGGACAGGTGGGGCTGGAGGGGCTGGCCCATGGCGGCCATGTCGTAGGCATAGGCCAGGCCGGATCCGGTCAGTCCGTAGAGCCGGTGCCCAGCGGCCACCTCCTTGGCCGAGGCCGTGCGGGCGACCACGTCGGTGGCCATCTCGATCCGGGTGCCGGATATCTCCCCGAGGTAGATCTCGACGATCCCGGTCGGATGGGCGAGCATCACCTCGATCTCGTTGTCCGGGCGCGGCCGCCAGTAGCCGCTTTCCGTACCCAGCGGCAGGCCGGTCCGCCCCTCGTCGTCCAGCTGCCAGGTCCTGCTGACGTAGCTGAGGAACGGCTTGCCGTTGTGGCTGAAGGTGATCTCCTGGCCGAACCTGAACGGCTCGATGGTCGGGTACCCGCCGATCCCTGCGCCTTCCCACCGCCCGAGCAGGAACGCCAGCGGCGCGAGGTCAGGATGCATCGCCCCGGCGCTTGCCGGCCAGGTACACCCGGCCGGCCAGGTACATGCACGCGGCGGCGACCGCGGCGAACACGCATATCAGGATCGTGGCGCTCAACATGCCGTGCATAGGCCGCAGTGTAAGGGCGCGGCGTCCGTGCCGGCATCATTGGGTCCGCGCCGCGCCGCGCCGGTGCCCGGTTACGTCCCGTTTGCCTTCCGGCCCGCTTGCCCCGGGCTAGAGTTCTGCCATGCCCGAGCGTTCCCTCGTCATCAAGGTCACGGCGGGCAAGGACGATCCGGAGCGCTGTAACCAGGCCTTCACGGTCGCCGGGGCCGCGGCCGCCAGCGGGGTCCGGGTCTCCTTGTGGCTCACCGGGGAGTCCGCCTGGTTCGCGCTCCCCGGCCGGGCCGAGGACTTCTCGCTCCCGCACGCCGTGCCGCTCGCCGACCTGCTGGCCGGGGTCCTGGCCGCGGGGACCGTGACGGTGTGCACCCAGTGCGCCGCGCGCCGGGACATCACGGCCGACGACCTGATCAGCGGCATCCGCATCGCCGGAGCGGCGACGTTCGTCGCCGAGATCATGGCCGAGGGCGCGCAGGCCCTGGTCTACTGAGGGCCTGCCGGTCCGGTCAGGCGCCCCCGGGGACGGCGGCCAGGCGTTCACGGCGCAGGTTCAGCACCAGTTCCTCCTGCCGCGGATCGGCCGGCGGCAGCGGCCCGGCCACCCAGCCGAGCAGCAGGTCGGCCAGGCCGGGGTTACGCACCAGCGCGGGGCCGTGCAGGTAGGTGCCGACCACCCGCCCGGAATATGCGCCCTCGGTCCCGTCCCCGTTGCCGACGCCGGTCAGCACGGTGGCGAGCGGCTTGACCTCCGGGCCGCGCCGGGTGGTGCCCTGATGGTTCTCGAAACCGGTGAGCCGCGGCACGCCGAGCGCGGGATCGACGTCGGCCGTTATCTCGCCGACTCCGCGGCGCGCCCCCCGGCCGCTGCGGATGTCGAGCAGCCCCAGGCCCGGCAGGGGCTCGCCATCCGCCCCGCCGAACTCGGCGCCGACGATCTGGTATCCGGCGCAGATCGCGAAGATGACCGCGCCGCGCCCGGCGGCCGCGGATAGCCCGCCGTCGGCGCGCAGCCGGCGCGCGGCGAGGATCTGCGGCAGGTCCTCACCGCCGCCCAGCAGGTAGATATCGCCGTCCGCCGGGACCCGCTGACCGGAGTTGACCTCGGCTATCTCGACCGGGATGCCGCGGAGCCGGGCCCGGCGGGCCAGCACGAGCAGGTTGCCGCGATCACCGTAGGTGCTGAGCAGGTCGGGGTAGACCCAGACGAGCCGCACCGCTGAAGGCCCGGCCGGCCCTCCCGGCCGGTAGCCGTGTTCCATCGCCCCTCCTGCCAGGCAGCGCGCCTCAGGCCGTGCGCCCGAGCACCGCGCGGATCTGCTGGAACGCCGTGTAGTTGGCGATCACGTCCATGTACGGGCTGTGCGCGAGGTCCACCGCCTCGTCGACGGTGCCGGCCATGCGGAAGGCCACCTCATCCGCCTCCAGCCTGACCGCCAGGTCGGCCCGGCGTTCGCCGGTCACGAACACCGGCCGCCCGCGCAGCCGGCGGTAATCCACGTCCCACAGCCATGAGGTGTCCCGTCCGTCGGGCACCTGGGCGTTGACGGCCAGCATGACCGGTACCGGAGCCGGGGTCAGGATGTCGAGCGCCTCCAGCCAGCCTGCCGGATTCTTGGCCAGCAGCAGCCGAAGGTCGCAGCCGCGCCGCCGGACCTGCGTATACCGGCCCGCGACCGACCGCACCTCCTGCACCGCGCCCATGGCCTGCGTGACTGTCACGCCGAACACCTCCGCCACCGCGAGCGCGATGACGGCGTTCGACCGGTTGGCCCGCCCGGGCAGGATCAGCTTGAGCAGGCGGGACCGCCCCGTGGGATCGATGACCTCATCGCCGGCGAGCACCCAGCTGACCGGAGGCCGGCGGTTCGGGCATTCACCGCAATGCCAGTCGTCCCCGTCGCGCAGCAGGTGCGACCCGCAGTTCGGGCAGCACCATGAGTCGTTATGCCAGCGCTGGCCCGCGGCCACCCAGGTGACGCTGCGGGCCTGCCCGGCGGCCCACGCCACGAGCGGGTCGTCCGCGTTCGCGATGACCCGGCAGTCCGCGGCGGCCAGCGCCGCCCGCCAGCGCCGGGCCAGCAGCCAGATCTCGGCCGCCCGGTCCATCTGGTCGCGGCTCAGGTTCAGCAGCGTCACCACCCGCGCGCTGGTCGCCCTGAGCATGGCCGGCATGTACTTCTCGTCGACTTCGAGCACGGCCATGGTGGCATCGGGTGCCCTGGCCAGCGCGGCGACCAGGCCCGCCTCCATGTTCGCGCCGAAGGCGTTGGTGGCGACCTGCTGGCCAAGCACGCCGAGCGCGGCGGTGATCAGCCTGGTCGTGGTGGTCTTCCCGTTGGTGCCGGTGACCAGGACGACCTGCCGCCCGCGCGCGAGCAGCGAGAGCAGATCCGGCTTCAGCCGCAGCCCGATGACCCCGCCGATGACCGATCCGTCGCCGCGGCCGGCCAGCCGGGAGGCGCGTCCGGCCGCGCCGCCCATCGTGGTGGCCAGGCGCGCGCGCAGGTTAAGGCTAGGCCGCCGGGACGGCGGGCTGCTCGTGCTCATATCGGCCCGATGCTATCCGGTCGCGGCCAGGCGTAGGTCAGGAGCGGGGCTTGCGCCAGTCCGGGCGCGGCGGCGGCGGGCCGAGATTGGGCGGCGGCCGGTCCTGGCCCGCCCGCCAGCTCGCGGGAGCCACCCGCGCGTCGCTGGCGGGCCTGGGTCCGGGGACCGGCGCGGGGTTCTGCGCGC
>JASHYW010000677.1 GCA_030042885.1 Streptosporangiaceae bacterium
AGGCCTGCTCGATCGCGGCGATCAGGCCGGGCGCGCCGTCGGAGATGACCAGCAGCGGCGAGGGCAGGCCGCGGTCTTTCAGGTCGGTGAGGAAGTCGTGCCAGGCATCAGCGGACTCGCCGCTGCCCGGCGCCAGGCCGATGAACGCGGGCTTGCCCTCGGTGGTGATGCCCCAGGCGGCCAGCACGGGCTCGGCTGGGCAAGCTCGAAGACGGCGAACCCGGTGAACCCGGCCGCGGCCACAACCCCTGCTTCCGAGGTGGAACGAACTCGGTCCCGCCTCGATCCGCTTGCGCAGCTTGTCCCGCAGCTCGGTACGATGCAGGGTCTGGTTTGCGACGACAAGGTACCTGCGCATGACGACCGCCCGCCTGCTCGTGGCCGGGCCTGGCGTACGGTGCCAGCTCAATGTATCCGTCAGCAGAACCGCGGTGTACGGGCCCGGCGGGCGGGCGGGCCCGCCTGGGCCGCTGACGACCGGTGGACCCGGACGCCGATCCTGAACACGGCGCGTTCGGGTTTTCTTCTCCGGCGACCGGACCGTCCGCGACTACTGCCCCGGCATCTGCCACGCCCAGCCCGGGCCCGGACCCTCACGACTAAGGGACTTTCTTCCCTAGCCCATCCCAGGGGCGCAGACTCATGCTTTGCCCTCAGACCGAGAGCGGAGGTGCGCTGATGAGCCATCCGCCACGTGATCTTACGCCGCTGCCAGACCTGCTGCATGATGCCGCACTGGCCGGCCCGGTGCGAACGCGCAGGCCCGTCTACGGTGACCTGCTCCCGCCGTGCAACGCTGGCTGCCCGGCCGGGGAGAACATCCAGGCCTGGCTGGCGAGTACCCGGGCCGGCGAGCATGAGCGGGCATGGCGGCAACTGGTCGCCGACAACCCGCTGCCGGCCATCCACGGCCGGGTCTGCTATCACCCGTGTGAGAGCGCTTGCAACCGGGCCGAGCTCGATAGCTCGGTCTCCATCCATTCGGTGGAGCGGTTCCTCGGCGACCTCGCGCTCGACCGCGGGTGGCGGATCGATCCGCCGCCGGCCGGCACTGGTAAGCGCGTCCTGGTCATCGGGGCGGGCCCGAGCGGGCTGTCAGCGGCCTATCACCTGGCCCGCCGGGGCCATGAGGTCGAGATCCGTGATGCCGGCTCAGAACCGGGCGGGATGATGCGCTACGGCATCCCCGCCTACCGGCTGCCCCGCGACGTGCTGGCCGGTGAGCTGGCCAGGATCGAGGCGCTGGGCGTGCGGATCACCTGCGGCCACCGGGTCACCGACCTGGCCGCCGAGCAGGCCACAGGCCGGTTCGACGCAGTGTTCGTCGCGGTCGGCGCGCACCTGTCCAAGCACGTGGATATCCCGGCCAGGGACGCGAGCAAGATCATCGACGCGGTGCCGTTCCTGCGGGACGTCGCCGCCGGCGCCCGGCCTGTAGTCGGCCGCCGGGTGGCGGTGTATGGCGGCGGCAACACCGCGATGGACGCGGCGCGGGTCGCCCGGCGGCTAGGAGCCCAGGACACGATGATCGTCTACCGGCGCACCCGGGCGCAGATGCCCGCGCACGAGGAAGAAGCCGCGGACGCCGAACGGGAGGGGGTGCGCATCAACTGGCTCCGCACCATCGCCGCCTTCGACGGGCCCGAGCTGACCGTCGAGGTCATGGAGCTGGACGATACGGGGTGGCCGCATCCGACCGGGCGGCTGGAGACGCTCGCCGCCGACACGGTCATCATGGCGGTGGGACAAGACGCCGACACCGCGTTCCTGCGGCAGGTCCCCGACATTGAATTCAAGAAGGACGGGACCGTCATCGTGTCACCGTCGATGATGACGGGCTGCCCCGGCGTGTTCGCCGGCGGGGACATGGTGCCGTCCGAGCGGACGGTCACGGTTGGTGTCGGGCACGGGAAGAAGGCGGCGCGGTTCATCGATGCCTATCTGCGGGGCGAGGAGGCCGTATCTCCGGCCAAGAACCAGCAGGCGACCTTCGACCGGCTGCACCCGTGGTACTTCAGCGACGCCGAGCGCCGCCCCCAGCCCGAGCGCGAGCCCGCCGGGCGGATCGCCGATTTCACCGAGGTGGTGGGCGGTCTCGGCGAAGATCAGGCGGTTTACGAGGCCGGCCGCTGCCTGTCGTGCGGCAACTGCTTCGAGTGCGACGGCTGCTTTGGCTCTTGCCCGGAGGACGCGATCATCAAGATCCGCCCCAGCCGCCCCGCGGGCCACGAGCACGGGACGGACTACGCCTACGTGTTCGATTATGACCGGTGCACTGGCTGCGGGATCTGTTACGACCAGTGCCCCGTCCATGCCATCGAGATGATTCCGGAGGAGCCGTGACGCGCGTCACCATCGACGGCAACGAGGCAGCCGCCTCGGCCGCCTACCGGCTCAACGAAGTGTGCTGCATCTACCCGATCACGCCGTCGTCCCCGATGGCGGAGCTGGCCGATGAATGGTCCAGCCAGAAGCGGCCGAACGTGTGGGGCAGCGTGCCGACCGTGGTGGAAATGCAAAGCGAGGGCGGCGCCGCAGGCGCGCTACATGGGGCGCTGCAGAGCGGGGCGCTGACCACGACGTTCACCGCCTCGCAGGGTCTCCTGCTGATGATCCCGAACATGTACAAGATCGCCGGGGAGCTGACCCCGACGGTGTTCCAGGTGGCCGCCCGGTCGCTGGCCGCGCAGGGCCTGTCCATCTTCGGTGACCATTCCGACGTGATGGCAGTGCGCCAGACCGGGTTCGCGCTGCTGGCTTCGGCCAGTGTCCAGGAAGCTCACGACCTCTCCGTGGTGGCGCAAGCCGCCACGCTGGCCACGCGCATTCCGTTCGTGCACTTCTTCGACGGGTTCCGCACCTCGCACGAGGTGAACACCATCGAACTGCTCTCCGACGACGACCTCCGTGCCCTGGTGCCGGAGGAGATGATCTGGGCGCATCGCGGCCGTGCGCTGTCCCCGGAGCAGCCAGTCATCCGCGGCACCGCGCAGAACCCGGACGTGTACTTCCAGGCCAGGGAGACCGTCAACCCGTTCTACGCGCGGGTTCCCGGTGCGGTCACCGGCGCGATGGACGCCTTCGCTGCGGCGACCGGCCGGCAGTACCGTCTCGCGGAGTATTCCGGTGACCCGGAGGCGGAGCGGGTGATCGTGATCATGGGCTCAGGCGGCCAGACCGCGGCCGAGACTGCCAGGTACCTGGCCGCGCACGGTGAGAAGGTCGGGGTCGTCCAGGTCCGGCTGTTCCGGCCCTTCCCGGCGGCGGCGGTTCTGGGCGCGATCCCGGCGACCGCGCGGCGTATTGCGGTGCTGGACCGGACCAAGGAGCCCGGCTCGCTGGGGGAGCCTTTGTTCCTCGATGTGCTCGCGGCGCTGGCGGAGGCGCACGGGGCAGGAGATCGCCCCGTGATGCCGCTGGTGAGTGGTGGCCGGTACGGGTTGTCGTCGAAGGAGTTCACTCCGGGCATGGTGGCCGGGATCTTCACCGAACTGGCCGCCGACTGCCCCCGGCGGCGGTTCACGATCGGCATCACCGACGACGTTACCGGCACCAGCCTGCCGTATGATCCTGCGCTGGATATCGAGCCGGCCGGAACGGTGCGGGCGTTGTTCTTCGGCCTGGGCGCGGACGGGACCGTGGGGGCGAACAAGAACAGCGTCAAGATCCTCGGCGCAGACCCGACTCGGCACGCTCAGGCCTACTTCGTCTACGACTCGAAGAAGTCAGGGTCGGAGACGGTCTCGCACCTGCGGTTCGGGCCGACTCCGATCAAGGCGCCCTACCTCATCAGCCAGGCGGGTTTCGTCGGCTGCCACCAGGCGCGGATGATCGGGCGGCATGAGGTGCTGGACCGCGCGGCGCCCGGGGCGACCGTGCTGCTCAATACCCCGTATCCGCCCGGCGAGGTGTGGGACTCGCTCCCGCGGGAGGCGCAGGAGCAGATCCTGGCCAAGCAGATCACCCTCTACGCCATCGACGCCAGCAAGGTCGCCCGCGAGGCCGGGCTCGGCAGACGGGTGAACACCGTCCTGCAGACCTGCTTTTTCGCCATCTCCGGGGTCATGCCGCGGGACGAGGCGATCAAGGCGATCAAGGCAGCGATCGCCAAG
>JASHYW010000678.1 GCA_030042885.1 Streptosporangiaceae bacterium
TGGAGACTTTCCTGGCCAGGCTGGATCCGGAACGCGACGCGCCGGCCGGCTAGGAACAGGGGCGCGACCAGCCCGGAACGAGCCGCGTCAGTACTTTCGGCGTGGCGCGTGTGCGCCGGGCGCGAACGTGACAGAATTCCCCGCCGGAATCGGGCACAACTGGGGCCCTGAAAGCGTTACAAACCCGCAGCGACTGCGCACTATGGATGAAGGGGGATGGAGTACTCAGATGGCTACCGATTACGACAGCCCGCGGAAGACGGACGACGACCTGACCGAGGACAGCCTTCAGGAGCTTCAGGCGCGCCGGATGGACAAGTCATCGAGCACCATCGATCTTGACCCCGACGACGTTGCCGAGTCCCTGGAGCTGCCCGGGGCTGACTTGTCGAACGAGGAGCTCTCGTTCCGGGTGATACCGCGTCAGGCGGACGAGTTCACATGTTCGCGCTGCTTCCTTGTGCACCACCGGAGTCAGCTTGCCGAAGACCGCAATGGCCAGCTTGTCTGCCGGGAGTGCGCGGCTTAGCCGTCCCCGATGTTGGCAGGCTCGCGCTCCGGGCGGCTGCGGGTGCTGCGTGCCGCCCGGATGGCGAGCACCCGCGCCGACCCGAGGACGAGGCCCACCAGCATGGACCAGCTGAGCGCTTCGGGCAACGCCACCTGAGGATCTTCGGGATTGGTAGGTGGTTCCTTGCCCGTGACCTTGGTCCACAGGAAGGCAAGTACCTTGCGCGCGATAAAGGTGGCCCCGAGGGCCGCCAGTCCAGCAACAATTCCATCGGCCGTCAAGTTCGTCAGCCCGTCGAAGATCTGAAAGGCACGGCTTTGGCGATTTCTTGGCATCTCACTGCCTCCTTCTAGCCCCGCCAGCTACCCCGTCCGCGCCATCATGCCACTGGCTCGGGCCCGCCTTGCACCCGGCACCTTTCGATGGCCGCGGCAAGTTCCGCGGGGTGCCTGGTCCCGATCAGCCAGTAGGGAGCTGCCGAGTCCGCCGGATCGACGGCCACGTACACCGATTCCTTGAGGTAGGGTCGCGAGTACAGGTGCGCTGCCGGATCGGCTCGCGGGCCGCGCAGCCGCGTCGACTGCCTTTCGCCGAGGGCGACCACTTCGGTGACGGCCGTCAGCGGCAGCACGGCGCCCCCCGCCCACAGCGCTCCGTCGCCGACCTCCACGCTGCCCCGGCCGAGCGCGATCAGCAGCGCCGCGCACCCGGCGGCGGGGCCGCCGACGATGACAACAGGCCACGGCCAGGGCAGGCCGGCGTAGACAGTTCCGCCGAGGATAAGGACAGTTGGGACGGCGAGCAGCCACCAGGCGAGCGGTACGTAGAGCCGTTCGCGGTAATCGCGCATGAAGTTGAGGGTAGTTGGTCAGATGGAGTCGTGGCGGGGGCTGGGACGACGGGGCCGCGCGGCGATGGGCCGCCTCACCGCGGCCAGGCGTACGCCTGCGGATCCCACCCAGCCCGATGGCCCGGCGCCGTGGGCGGAGGCCCGGGACGCAACCAGCAACGGCGACACGGGAGTAAGCACCGCCGGCGTAATAGCGGAACGGTCATGAGCGAAGACGCGGCCGCCGTCTCCGGGGCCAGCCGGCTGAACGAGCCCGCCGAGCGGAACGGCTCCAGGGAACCGGTCGGCCCCGGTGACGTGAACGGCCCCGGCGACCGGACCGGAACCGTGGTCGTGGCCGCGGAGCGAACCGCGAGGCGGAGGAACGCGCCGGATCAGAGCCGGGTGCCGAACTGGCTGCAGACCGCCGCCGCGTGGTCCTGGCGGCTGCTGCTCATCGCCATCATCATCTACCTGACCGCCCGCCTGCTCGGCATCTTGTATGTCGTCGTCGTGCCGTGCGTCGCGGCCCTGCTGCTCACCGCCCTGCTGCAGCCGCTCACGGCCCGGCTGTGCCGGTCCGGGCTGCCCAGGCTCGCGGCCACATGGGTCACCCTGCTGGTGGCCGCGGCCGTGCTCGGTGGCCTGATCGCGCTGGTGGCCAACCGGGCGAGCGCGGATTACCCGACGCTGGTGGCCGAGGCCAAGCACACCGCCACGCAGGTCGAATCGCTGCTGTCCGGGGCGCCCTTCCACCTCAAGAGCAGCAATGTCCGGAAGTTCCTGAACGACATTCCCAGCTATCTCAGCAGGCACAAAGCGCTGGTCGAGGGCACCGTCGTGACCGGAGGAAAGATCGCATTCGAATTCTTCGGCGGCCTTGTGCTCATGCTCTTCGTCACCTTCTTCCTGATCAAGGACGGGAAGCGGATCTGGAAGTGGCTGCTCGGCGCCATGCGGGCCGAGACGGCGCAACGGATGGACCGGGCCGGGCACGCCGCCTGGCTGGCGCTGGTGTATTACATGCGCGGTACGGTCGCGGTGGCCGCCATCCACGCCATGGTGATCGGCCTGGTCCTGTGGATCATGGCCGTCCCGCTGGCCCTGCCGCTTGCCGTGCTGGTGTTCCTGGCCGCCTTCGTGCCGCTGGTGGGGCTACTGGCGGCTGGCGCGCTGGCCATCTTGGTGACCCTGGCCACCAAGGGCTGGGTCGACGCGGTCATCCTGCTCGGTATCCTCGTGATCGAGGACCAGCTCGAAGCCCACCTGCTCCAGCCTCAGGTGGTCGGCCGGGTGATACGGCTTCACCCGCTCGCGGTCATCCTGTCGCTCGCGGTCGGCGCGGTCCTGGCCGGCATTGCCGGTGCCGTGGTCGCCGTGCCCATCGTGGCGGTGATCACACGCGCGCTGCCCGAGTTGCGGCGAAGCGAACCAGGCGACCTCGGCCCAGACGACCCATAGGATGACCCGTAGTGCCCGGATGCAGCGTTATCCTCACCCTGCGTGCAGCCGATAGGAGTCCTCGTGTCACCCTCCGAACCCGACGTGCTGATTAAGCGCCTGGATCCCGGCGTGCCGCTGCCGTCGTACGCCCACCCGGGGGATGCGGGCGCGGACCTGACCGCGGCCGAGGACGTCGAGCTGGCCCCCGGCCAGCGGGCCCTGGTGCGGACCGGCCTGGCCATAGCGCTACCCGTGGGCTATGCGGCGTTCGTCCACCCCCGTTCCGGCCTGGCTGCCAAGTACGGGGTGACGCTGGTGAACGCGCCGGGGACGGTCGACGCCGGCTACCGGGGCGAGATCAAGGTGACCCTGCTGAACACCGATTCCGAGCACTCGGTCAGCTTCAGGCGAGGAGACAGGATCGCGCAGCTGGTCATCCAGCGCGTGGAACGGGCCATCTTCCACGAGGCGGAGATGCTCCCCGGATCGATGCGAGGTGACGGCGGCTTCGGCTCTTCGGGCGGGTATGGGCCAGGGGGGTACCGGGGGGCGGGCAGCCCCCGTGAGCAGGGGGGTCTGGGGGGGATCGTCCCCCCCGAGGCAACACAGTAAAGGAGCGTGCGCAGTGTTTCGTCGGCGTCGTTCAGCAGACGTTGGCCAGGACTGGGGAGAGGAACCAGACCGGCCTGACCTGTACGGCGACGAGCTCGACTACGACGAGCCAGCCGAGGACCACGAGCCTGCGGGGGTGCCGCGCGCGGAGGGCGGCCCGTGGGACGCCGGAGAGCCGTATCCGGCTCGGGACCGGGTTGACCTCGGCAGCCTGCAGGTGCCGGTTGGCCCCGGGCACGAGATCCAGCTCGTCATGGCCGACCAGCACGGTGCCTGGGTAACGGTCAGGCACGGCGAGAGCGAGATGCAGCTTCAGGCCTTCGCCGCGGCGCGGCGGGGCGCGCTGTGGGATGACGTGCGGGGCGAGATCGCCGACGAGGTGCGCCACGCAGGCGGTGAGAGCGAGGACAGGCCCGGGTCGTTCGGCATCGAGCTGACGGCTCGGGTGCCCGCCGAGCCCGGGCTTCCCGCGTCCGGCTTCCAGCTGGTCCGCTTCGTCGGCGTCGACGGCCCACGCTGGTTCCTGCGCGGCCTGTTCACCGGGCCCGCCGCGGCCGGCGGCGAGGCGGCCAGCACGCTGGAGGAAGTCCTCAGGGACGTCGTGGTGGTGCGCGGCGAGCACCCGGTGCCGCCGCGGGAGATCCTGGAGCTGCGGCTGCCCCCCGAGGCGCGGCAGGCGTTCGACGAGCAGGCGGCCGGGGCGGGGGAGAACAAGTTCCGGACCGACCTGAACCCCTTCGAACGCGGCCCGGAGTTCACTGAGACTCGTTAGCGCTCAGCAGGCGCGCAAGCTCTTCTTCCACGTCCTCGCTAGTCACGAAGAACAGCTCATCCCCGGCCTGGAGCGGATCGTCCGGGTGGGGGACCAGCACCCGGCCCTCGCGCAGGATGGCGACCAGCGCGGTGTCCAAGGGCCACTCGATGCTGCCGACACGCTCGCCGACCAGCGGCGCCTCGGCCGGCATGGTCAGCTCCACCAGGCTGGCCTCGCTGTGCCCGAATGTCATCAGACGCACCAGGTCGCCCACGCTGACCGCCTCCTCGACCAGCGCGGAGAGCAGCCGCGGCGTGGAGACCGCCACGTCGACGCCCCAGGATTCGTTGTACAGCCACTCATTGCCCGGGGTGTTCACCCTCGCGACCACGCGGGGCACCCCGTACTCGGTCTTGGCCAGCAGCGACACGACCAGGTTTACCTTGTCGTCGCCGGTCGCCGCGACGACCACGTTGCACCGGTGCAGCGCGGCGTCATCGAGGGAGCTGATCTCACACGCGTCGGCGAGCAGCCACTCGGCGCGGGGCACGCTGTCCACCTTGATCGCCAAGGGATCATGGTCGATGAGCAGCACCTCGTGCCCGCTGTCCAGGAGTTCGCCGGCGATGGAGCGGCCGACCGCCCCGGCTCCTGCTATCGCGACGCGCATCAGTGCTCGCCTCCCCGGGACCCGAAGACGGCGGCGATCCGGTCCAGTTCGCTCTCCCTGGCCACGACATGTATCACGTCTCCTTCCTGCAGCACCGTACCCGGCTCGGGAACGAACGCCTGGCCGAGCCGGTCGATGAAGACGATCCGGGTCATCGAGGAAGCCTCCAGCGCCTTAACGTGCTCGCCGATCCAGGCGGGCGAGAAGGCGACCTCGGCCAGCACGATCTTGCCCGTGGGATCCCGCCAGAGCGGCTCGGTGCCCTCGGGGAGCAGCTTGCGCAGCATCTGGTCGGCGGTCCAGCGCACCGTGGCCACGGTGGGGATGCCGAGGCGCTCGTAGACCTCGGCCCGCCGCGGGTCGTAGATCCGCGCGGCCACCCTGAGCACGCCGAACGTCTCGCGGGCCACCCGGGCCGCGATAATGTTCGAGTTGTCGCCGCTGCTGACCGCGGCGAAGGCTTCTGCCCGTTCGATCCCCGCCTGAATGAGCACGGTCCGGTCGAACCCGATACCAGTGACCCGCTCGCCCTTGAACGACGACCGGAGCCTGCGGAATGCGTCCGGGTTCCTATCGATGATCGCGATGCTG
>JASHYW010000679.1 GCA_030042885.1 Streptosporangiaceae bacterium
CACGCCGGTAAAGAAGAACCGGGCATTCTTCAGCATGACCTTCCGGTACGACCAGGCGCAGGTGATGCCCGTCGCGCCGTAGTAGAAGGCAACGAGGACGCCGATGTCGTCAATGAGATTCCCGAACAGTGCGTTGACCGCCGGGGAGGCGGCCCGGAGGAAAATTCCGAACAGGCAAAGGCCAGCCAGGATGAGAGGTAAACATTCAGGTTCCTCGGTTTGTTGCTGCGGTGAGTGGTCGTGTGACTGGGCACGCCAGCTGGCCGTGCCCGGCCGTGTGGGGTGGCCGGGCGGGTGGGGAGGCGGGCCGGAATGGTCTTAGGACCATGGGTGGATGGTGCCGCCGGGGCTGGATGCCCGATGATCGTGAGGCGTGAGCCAACGTGAGGACTACTTCGTGCAGCCGGGCCAGGTTGAGCGCTGGATCGGCGCTTACGCTCAGGCCTGGCGGGACAAGGACGCCGCCGCGGTTGCGGCGCTGTTCACGGCGGATGCGAGTTACCAGGCGCATCCCACCGGTGCGCCACATCAGGGCAGGGAGGCGATCCGCGCTTACTGGGCGCGGGCCACGGCGACCCAGCGGCGGCTGGACCTGCGGTTCGGCGAGCCGATCGTTGCGGGGAGCCGGGCAGCCGTCGAGTGGTGGGCCGTGATGGGTGACCCGGACTGGGGGCCGCAACGGGCCGATGATTCGGTGACGCTGCCTGGCTGCCTGGTCCTTCGCTTTGTTCCGGGCGGGCTGTGCGCGGCGCTTCGCGAGTACTGGAACGCTGACTTCGGCCGTGCGCTG
Source organism: Streptosporangiaceae bacterium (assembly GCA_030042885.1). The sequence continues at coordinate 791 of JASHYW010000679.1, forward strand.
GCAGCGCCTGCTGGCTGGGGAGCGTGAGGCCGTCCGCGGTCGCCGCGGGTGCTCCGGGATGGCCGGCTGCCGCGCTCGGTCACGGGCCGCTGGTTACGTTTCGGTGGCGGGCCCGGTGTTGCCGCGGTGGCCCGGCGTGGTTTCCGGGATGATTGCGGGCTGTGGCCGATGCGCTGCCGGGCGAGCCGCCAGAGGATCCGCGTGACGCGCTGATCCGGGAGCAGGCGGAGCGGATCGCGGCACTGGAGGCGCTGGTCGCTGACCTGCGGGAGCGGCTGGAGGCGGCGGAGCGGGCGGGGTCGCGCAACAGCGGGAACTCCTCGATGCCACCCAGCTCGGATGACCTTCCGGGGCGGAAGCCGCCCCGGAAGCAGCGGCGCGCCGCGGAGCGGGCGGAGAAGAGGAAGCGGGGCAAGCAGCCGGGCAGCCCGGGCGCGTCAATGGCGTGGGAGGTCCCGGACCGGACCGAGGACCACTATCCCGAGGGTCCCTGCGCGTGCGGCCGCGACCTGGCAGATGCCGCTGACCTGGGGGTTGCCCGGTCCTGTCAGCAGGAGGAGATCCCGGCCGCGCCGGCCGGGCGGGTTCAGCACGACCTGCACGAGGTTCGCTGCGACTGCGGCCGCCCGCATGTCGCGCCGCGCCCGCCGGGCGTGCCGGACGCGGCGCTGTCGACCGGGCCGCGGCTGCGTGCCCTGGCCGTTTACCTGGCCGTCTTCCAGCACGTGCCGGTGGAGCGGTGCAGGCAGCTCATCGCCGGCGTCACTGGCGCCGCCGTCTCCGACGGGTTCATCCACTCCTGCCTGGCAAGGGCGGCGTCCCTGGCCGCGGAGGTGGTGGCGCTGATCCGCACCCTGATCACCGCCTCCGCAGTGGCGGGGTTCGACCAGACGACGCTGCGGTCCGGGCCGGCCGGGGACAAGAAGTACGTCCACGGCGCCTTCACTGAGCGGTACTCCGCGTTCTGGCTGGGCACCCGCAGCCTGGACTCCATGGACGACGCCGGGATCCTGCCGGGCTTCGCCGGGATCGTGGTATCCGACCGCTACCAGAACTACTTCAACCCCAGGTGGAAGCACGTCACCGGGAACCAGGCATGCCTGTCCCACCTGCTGCGGGACTGCGAAGACTGCGCTGAGGCCTACCCGGGCGCGGTCTGGCCGCCGCAGGCCCAGCGGGTGCTGCGCGCCATGATCCATGCCTGGCACACCGCCCGCGAGCAGGGACTTCCCGCCATTCCCCCGGACGTGCTCAAGCCGCTGCAGCACGAGTTCCGGCACGCCGTCCTCGCCGGCCTGGCCAGCGTTCCCCGCGTCCCCGGCCCGAAGCACAGCACGAAGCGGAAGCCCGGCCGCGAGCTGCTCGAATTCTGCAAGGACCGCCAGGGCGACGTGCTGCGCTTCACCACCGACACCAGCGTCTGGCCCACGAACAACATCAGCGAGCGCGGCGTCCGCCCGCTGAAGACCCAGCAGAAGATCTCCGGCCGCCTGGCCAGCGACGACGTCACCCAGGACCGCCTCGACATCAGAAGCTACCTCGACACCGCCCGAAAGCACGGCAAGAACGCCATGGACGTCCTGCACGACCTCATGCTCGGCACACCCTGGCGACCACCAGCATCAGTGCTCTCCCCGTAGCCACCAGCCGGAAACCGCGCCACCCATCACCACACGTGAATGGGCTGAATGTTTACCCAAATTCCCGGGCCGAGTGCAAGTATCCGCCTAATTGAGCCTGAGGGCGCTGCGGTTGTGCCGTAGCGTTCGTGAGGTCCGACGGGCTGGCTCCCTATCCGCCTGCTGACCGCGTGCGGTCTGGCTTTAGAACGAGGTGCCAGCCTGTCGGTTCTCGCCGTGGCGTGGCTCGAAAGAGGTACGAGCGCTAGAGGTCCGGAATTAGGCATGCCCGCCACGTTCT
>JASHYW010000680.1 GCA_030042885.1 Streptosporangiaceae bacterium
CAAGTTCTCACCCTCGCCCTACTTCGCCTGGGTGGTGCACATCGACGGGCTGCGCGAGCGGCACGACGAGTCCGTGTGCAGACAGGGCGTGTTCGACGAGGCGGTCGCCGCGATCAAGCTGGCCAAGGAGCGCGGGTTCAAGGTCAACACCAACACCACATTCTTCAACACCGACACCCCGCAGACCGTGATCGACGTGCTGAACTACCTGAACGACGATCTGGGCATCGACGAGATGCAGATCTCCCCCGCGTACGCGTATTCCAAGGCGCCGGACCAGGAGCACTTCCTCGGCGTGACCGAGACCCGTGAGCTGTTCCGCAAAGCGTTCGCGGACGGGCGGCGCCGCAGGTGGCGGCTGAACCACTCGCCGCTGTTCCTGGACTTCCTTGAGGGGAAGACGGACTTCGGCTGCACGGCCTGGGGGATCCCCTCCTACTCGCTGTTCGGCTGGCAGCGGCCGTGCTACCTGATGTCAGACGGGTACGCCAAGACGTACAAAGAGCTGATCGAGACCACTGACTGGGACGCCTACGGGCGCGGCAAGGACCCCCGGTGCGCCAACTGCATGGCGCATTGCGGGTACGAGCCCTCGGCCGTGCTCGCCACCATGGGCTCGCTGCGCGAGTCGATCAGGGCGATCCGCGGCTAGTGCTGGCCCAGGGGGGACGACCCCCTGGAACCCCCCGCGAGCCCGCTGTGGTCCTCGCCGTAGTATCGCGCGGCTGGGGGCCGTCGGCCCCGCAGGCCGCGCGATCACGGGGCCTGAGCCCCGCTTTGTTCGCCGTAGCCCTGGGAAACTCCGCAGCCTCTGTTCAGCGGTTGTTCAGGTAGCGCGGCCATGCTCTGAAGTGGCGCGCGTCCGCTCCCGGGGCGGCTCCCGCGCCGCCAATATGGGAAGTAAACAGATACGGCGCCATGAAGATTCAGCGCCGTCGACCGACCTGGCTGCGCTGGCAGATGCTGCCTAGCGCTGCCGAGCAGGAGTGCGGAGATGTTTTTCACCTATTTGCGGCGCGAGCTGCGGGGGCGCATGCGCCAGGCCGTGTTCATCGCGCTCGGCCTTGCGCTCGGTGTCGGCCTGGTGATCACGGTGACGTCGGCGGCTGCCGGGGTCAAGAACGCCCAGGGCACGGTGCTGAAGGCGCTGTACGGCGTGGGCACGGACGTGACTGTGACCAAGACCCCGACGGCCGGGTCGTTCACCCCCGGCTCGTTCGGGTTCGGGTTCAGTACCGGGACCACCAAGCGGCCGGCCGCCGGCACCAAGATCAACGACAGCACGCTGAGCAGCGTCCCGACGCTCGCCTCGATCAGCGCGTCCTCGGTCGGCACCGTGGTCGGCCTGCATGACGTGGCGGCCGCGGCAGGCGGCCTGACCTTGAACGACCGGACGATCAGCGGCACGGTGCCCGCGATCAACCTCAACACCGGAAGCGGCGGATTCGGGGGCAGCTCCGGGAGCGGTTCGGGCAGCTCGGGGTTCCAGCAGTTCCGCGCCGCCTTCACCACCAACACGTTCGGCGTCGAGGGCGTGGACCTGAGCGCGGGCGAACTCGGCCCGCTCAGTTCCGGCAAGCTCAGCTCGGGGCGGACCTTCACCACGGCGGACGCCAGCTCCGACGTCGCGATGCTCGACTCCTCCTACGCCACGCAGAACAAGCTCAAGGTCGGCTCGACCATCGCCATCGGCAACAGCAGCGGTACCACGACGAACTTCAAGGTCATCGGCATCGTCAGCGAGCCGGCCGGCGACAACCCGTCGGACGTGTATGTCCCGCTTGCCGTCGCGCAGAAGCTGGCCAACATGAAGAACGACGTGAACACCATCTACGTCGCGGCCAACAGCTCCTCGGCCATCCCCAGCGTCTCCAGCGAGATCTCCAAGGCGCTTCCCTCGGACACCGTGACCACCTCCAGCGACCTGGCCAGCGAGGTCACCGGCTCGCTGTCCAGCGCGTCGAGCCTGGCCAACAACCTCGGCAAGTGGCTGGCCATCGCTGTGCTGATCGCCGCGTTCCTGCTGGCCAGCCTGCTGACGCTGGCGGCGGTCTCGCGCCGGGTCCGTGAGTTCGGCACGCTGAAGGCGATCGGCTGGAGGAGCCGCCGCATCGTCGGCCAGGTCATGGGCGAATCGGTCACCCTGGGCCTCATCGGCGGCGTGATCGGCGTCGGGCTCGGCTTCGCCGGCGCGGAGGTGGTATCCAAGCTGTCGCACAAGCTGACCGCCACGGTGGGAACGACCACCGGTTCGGCCACGCCGGGAGGCGCCAGGCAGTTCGGCTTCAGCGGTACCGGCACGGGCACCGGCGGGTCCCCGGGCGGCGGCGGTGGCAGCGGCTTCGCTGCGGCGTTCCGCAGCACCAACGCGGCCAACCACACCGTGGCCGTTCATCTCACCCCTTCGGTGAGCGGGGACGTCATCCTGCTCGCGGTGCTGCTGGCCGTGGCCGGCGGCATCATCGCCGGGATGTTCGGCGGATGGCGGGCCGCCCGGCTGCGCCCGGCAGACGCGCTGTCCAAGGTCGGCTGACGGTAGCCCACGAAGTTCACTTCAACGGGAGAAGATCCAGATGTACAAGCTCTCCGGAGTCACAAAGAACTACCAGAAGGGTCGTGGGACCGTCGCCGCCTTGCGCGGCGTGGATCTCGTGGTCGAGGACGGCGAATGGCTGGCCATCCAGGGACCCACCGGGCAGGGTAAGTCCACGCTGCTGAACATCCTCGGCGGCCTGGACCGGCCGTCGGCTGGCGTCGTCGAATTCGACGGGCGTGACCTCGCGCAGCTGCGCGAAGCCGAGGTGACCAAGGTGCGCGCCCAGTCCATCGGCTTCGTCTTCCAGACCTTCAACCTGGTGCCCGTGCTCACCGCCCTGGAGAATGTGGAAGCCGCGCTCGTCCCGCTGCATGTCACCGCCGCCGCTCGCCGGCAGCGGGCCGAGATGGCGCTGGACGCCGTTGGCCTCGGCGACCGGCTGCGGCACCGGCCGGGCGAGCTGTCCGGCGGCCAGCAGCAGCGGGTCGGCATCGCGCGGGCCCTGGTCAAGGAGCCCAAGGTCCTGCTCGCCGACGAGCCCACCGGCAACCTCGACGAGGACACGCGGGACGAGATCATCAGCCTGCTCGAGACCATGTGGCGCGAGCGCGGCCTGACCATGGTGTTCGTCACCCACGACAGCACCGTCGCCCGCCGCGCCCAGAGGATCGGCGTCATGAAGAACGGCCGCCTCGGCTTCAGGCAGCCCCGTCAGTCGCAGGCTGCTCGCTCCCAGGCGGCTCGCTCTGCCGCGGCTCGCTCCCAGGCGGCTCCCGCGCAGGTTCCCGGGCAGGTTCCCGGGCAGGCTTCCGCGCAGGCGGCTCCCGCGCAGGCGGCGGACCTCACGGCCCCCGACCTGCCGGACCTCCGGCCCTCCGATCTCCCCGAAGTCGAGCATTCCGGGCACCTTGACGCCGAGGACCGCGAGTTCACCGACTTCGCCAACGTTGGGCGTCCGGAGGGCCCGGACTTCGAGGACTCCGAACACCCGGACTTCGAGGATTTCAGTCCGTCGTCGGCCGATACCAGTCCGCCCCGCTGACCCTGCCCCGGGGCCGGCCCGCCCGCGTAGTCCCTGCATCGCACCAGTGCGGGCCGGCCCGGCAGAAGGGCCGTCGCCGGCCGACCGTGCTGGCCGGCGACGGCCCTGGCGCCAACCCCGCCTGCGGCCAGCCCCGGCGCTGACCTTCGCTCGAGCAGGTTAAGGGTCCAAGAGGGCTTCATGACGGAGCAGCTCGGACAGATCCCCGGGTTCCGGGCGCACCCTGGACAGGCCGTGGCCTGCGAACCAGCGGCTGATGTTCTCCGCGTCGCG
>JASHYW010000681.1 GCA_030042885.1 Streptosporangiaceae bacterium
CTGGTCACCCGCCCGGGGTATGCCCTGGCCGAGGCGGAAGTGCTGGCCTTCTGCCGGGAACGGCTGGCCAACTACAAGGTGCCCCGGCGGGTGGTGTTCCGCGACGCCCTGCCCCGCAACCCGTCGGGCAAGGTCCTCAAACGGCAGCTGTATGACCCGGGGGGACGACCCCCCAAACCCCCCCGCCGAGAGAGGAGCCCTGATGGCGGACGAGGTCCGTTACGAACAGCGCGGCCGTGTCGCGCTGATCACCTTGAACCGGCCGGAATACGCCAACGCCCAGAACTCCGCCATGACCTACGCCCTGGACGCGGCCTTCGCCCGGGCGGTGAACGACGACCAGGTCGCGGTGCTGGTGCTGACCGGGGCGGGCAAGCACTTCTGCGGCGGCCACGACATCGGCACCCCGGGACGGGACGCGGACCAGTCCTTTGACCGCCAGGCGGTGCTGTGGTGGGACCACGTAGGCAAGGCCGGCGCCGACGCCAGGTACGCCCGCGAGATGGAGGTCTACCTCGGCATGTGCCGGCGCTGGCGGGAGATCCCCAAGCCCGTCATCGCGATGGTGCACGGCGCCTGCATCGCCGGCGGGCTGATGCTGGCCTGGGTGTGCGACCTGATCGTGGCGGCCGAGGACGCGTTCTTCGCGGACCCGGTGGTGCGGATGGGGATACCGGGCGTGGAGTACTTCGCGCACCCATGGGTGCTCGGGCCGCGGCTGGCCAAGGAGGTGCTGTTCACCGGCGGCCGGTTCAGCGCCGAGCGCGCCTACCAGGCCGGCATGGTGAGCCGGGTCGTGCCACGCGCGGAGCTGGAACCGGCGACGTTCGCGCTCGCCGGGCAGATCGCCGAGATGCCGCCGTTCGGCCTGGCGCTGGCCAAGCGCGCGGTCAACCAGTGCGAGGACCTGATGGGGATGCGGCCGGGCATGGATGCGGTGTTCGGCCTGCACCACGTGGCGCACGCGCACAACGCCGAGGTGTCCGGGCACCCGCTGGCCGGCCTTGATGCCCGCGGCATGAAGCCCGGAGCGCAGGCCCGGTGACGGACGCGTTCCGGGCCGAGGTCCGGGACTGGCTGGCCGAGCACGTGCCGGCCGAGCCGCTGGCGTCCCTGGACACCGCCGAGGGGTTCGAGCGGCACCGCGCGTGGGAACGCGAACTGGCCGCGGCCCGGCTGTCGGTGATCTGCTGGCCCGCGCGTTACGGCGGCCGGGACGCCTCGCTGGCGGAGTGGCTGGTCTTCGAGGAGGAGTACTACGCGGCCGCAGCGCCGGCCCGGGTGGGGCAGAACGGGCTGTTTCTGCTCGCGCCGACCCTGTTCGCCTTCGGGACCGCGGAGCAGCGCGACCGGATCCTGCCGCGGATGGCGGTTGCGGACGACATCTGGGCGCAGGCCTGGTCCGAACCCGAGGCCGGCAGCGACCTGGCCGCGATCCGTTCCCGCGGGGTACGGGCCGAGGGGGGCTGGGTGCTGTCCGGCGCCAAGACCTGGTGCTCGCGGGCGGCGTTCGCGGACCGGGCGTTCGGGCTGTTCCGCACCGATCCTTCTGCTGAGCGTCACCACGGGCTGAGCTACCTGCTGTTCGGCCTGCGCGCGCCGGGGGTGACCGTCCGGCCGATCCGCCAGCTCGGCGGGCGGACCGGGTTCGCCGAGATCTTCCTGGACGAGGCGTTCGTCCCGGACGCCGACGTGGTCGGCGAGCCGGGGGACGGCTGGCGGATCGCGATGTCCACCGCGAGCCACGAGCGAAGCCTGTCGCTGCGCAGCCCGGGACGGTTCCTGGCCGCGGCCGCCCGCCTGGTCGAGCTGTGGCGGCGCACCGGGGATGCCGCCCTGGCCCACCGGGTGGCTGACGCGTGGATCGGAGCGCGCGCCTACCAGCTGCACACCCAGGCGACCGCGGCCCGGCTGGCGGCGGGCGGCACGCTGGGGTCTGAGGCGAGCCTGGGCAAGGTGTTCTGGTCCGAGCTCGACGTGGCGCTGCACGAGACGGCGCTGGACCTGCTCGGCCCTTTTGCGGAGGTCCGCGACGGGCCGGACGGGCGCTGGCTGGACGACTACCTGTTCGCGCTGGCGGGCCCGGTCTACGCGGGCACGAACGAGATCCAGCGCACCCTCATCGCCGAGCGGCTCCTCGGGCTGCCCCGCCAGGGGGGTACGGGGGGGCGGGGAGCCCCCCCGTGAGCGGGTGGATTCCCAAGGGGGGTCCGGGGGGATGGGTCCCCCCGGGAAGAAAGAGTCGCCCCCCCGGAGAAGGACAGTTCGCCGCGGTGCTGCACGGCATGCTCGCCGGGGCCGACGTGCCGGGGGCCGCACGGCGCTGGGCCGACGGGGACCTGGGTCCCGGCCTGGCGTTGTGGCGGCGGCTGGCCGGCCTCGGCGTCACCGCGCTCGCGGTGCCGGAGCAATCGGGCGGGCTCGGCGCGAGCCCGCTGGACCTGGTGGCCGCGTGCGAGGAGCTCGGCCATCACGCGGTGCCCGGGCCGGTGGCGGAGTCCCTCGCGGCCGTGCC
>JASHYW010000682.1 GCA_030042885.1 Streptosporangiaceae bacterium
TGCCAGCGGAACCGCCACGCGACGAACCCGGCGCCTGCGGCGGTCCACAACCCGAGGTTCACCAGATCCCAGCCGGGGAAGGGCCGTACCGTGTACGCACCCTGCAGGAGCTGGGCGAGCGCCTTGACCGGGAACGCGTCCACCAAACGCGACAGCCACTGCGGCAGGCCGCTGAAGGTGGGGTCGAAGACGCCGGAAATGATCGCGATCGGCAGGAAGCTGGCGTAGGCAACCGGTCCGGCTGACTCGGCGCTGGTGATGACCGAGCTGATGGCCAGGCCCAGCGTGGCGAAGCACACGATCCCCAGGGTCAGCCCGGCGGAAAGCGCCAGCAGCCCGCCCGGGCGCGGGCTGGCGCCGAAGGCGAGCCAGCCGATCAGCCCGGTACACGCCGTGATGCAGATCGCGGTCGCGACGGTGCTGGCCAGAAGGCCGCCCAGGTAAGCCGCGGACGGCAGCGGAGTAGTCCTGATCCGCTTGAGCACCCCGTCGTGGCGCAGCACCGCGACCTTGGACCCGAGGTTCACGTAGGCGGCCACGATCACCCCGAAGGCCAGGATGCCGGGCACGAAGACCGTAGTGTTCTTGATGTGCGTGCCCGGCAGGTAAGTGCCGACGTTGGCGGCCCCGATCAGCAGCAGGATCATCAGCGGGAAGACGAAGGTGAACAGGGCGTACTCCGCGCTGCGCCAGAAGCTGCGCTGCTCGAGCACCGCCTGCCGGGCGGCGAGGCGAACCGATCTGGTCACGTGCGGTCTCCGTTGGCTAGGCCTGCGAGCGGGTCCGGGCTGGTGCCAGTGAGCTGCAGGTACGTGTCCTCCAGGCTGGGCGCGGTGACGGCCAGGCCGTCCAGGTCACCCAGGCTGTTCTGCTGCGCCCAGTCGAGCAGGCGCCGCAGCGTCGTGGCGGCGTGAGCGGTGTGGCAGACCGACATGGGCCCGCGCACCGCCAGGTCGATCCCGTCCGGCAGCGCGACCTGGCCGCCGCGCAGGGCCGAGGGTGTGGTGAAGGAGATCCGGGTGGCCAGGCCGGCCCGCGCGGCAACCTCCTGCGTCGTCCCGGCCAGCTCGATCCGGCCCGCCCGCAAGATGGCGATCCGGTCGGCCAGCTGCTCCGCCTCGTCCAGGTAGTGGGTGGTGAGCAGGATCGTCTTGCCCAGCCCGCGCAGGTTCTCGATCGCCGCCCAGCACCGCCGGCGCGCCTCCGGGTCGAAGCCGGTGGTCGGCTCGTCGAGGAAGACGAGGTCGGGGTCGCCCGCGAGGGCCAGGGCGAAGTCCAGGCGGCGGCGCTGGCCGACCGACAGCTTGCGCACCTGGGTGTTCCTGGCCTCGGTCAGCTCCACGACCTCGAGCAGGTCGCCGAGCGGCCGGGGGTCCGGGTAGTAGCTGCGCCACATCTCGATGAGCTCGGCCACCCGGGCCTGCCGGGGGAAACCGCACTCCTGCAAGACCATCCCCGCGCGCTCGCGAAGCCTGGCCGCCTCGGTCGCCGGGTCCAGGCCGAGGACGCGCACCGTGCCGGCCGTCGGCGTCCGGAAGCCCTCCAGGATCTCCAGGGTGGTGGTCTTGCCCGCGCCGTTCGGGCCGAGCAGGCAGAACACCTCGCCGTAGCGGATATCGAAGTCGACGCCCCGCAGCACCTGGGCCGCGCCGTAGCTCATCCGCAGGCCGCGAACCTGCACCGCCAGGCCTTCCGTCATCACGCCTGCACCGCCGCGGCCAGAGCCGGGACCAGCGCGTGCACGAGCGCATCGACCGCGGTGTCCTCGGCCACGTGGGCGGGGATGGCGGCGCCGTCTGGGTCGGAGAACCGGTGCCGGGCGAACCAGGTCAGCGTCTCCAGGACCAGCCGGGCTGCGGCCGCCGCGTCTGGCGTGCGGCGCAACATGCCCGCCTGGGCCCGGCCGTCCAGGTACCTGGTCAGCGCGGCCAGCACGGGAGCCCGGATCCCCGCATTGAGCAGGTCCGCCATCTCCGGTAGTTCACGAGCCGAGCGTTCGAGCATGTCCGCGGCCTCCCTGGTCCGCGATTCAAGGTCGTACAATTCCCTGAGGATTCCCTCCAGCTCCGCCGCAGGGTCGCTGGAGGCGGAGGAAGTTTGACCTGAAAGCGCGTCGGCGAGCGCGCCGAACGGGACCACCTCGGCGATGAACTCGCGTGCCTCCCGCAGGGTGGCGCCCAGCGGCGCGGGTGACAACGGCAGGTCGCCCTCCGGCAGGTCCTCCAGCAGCAGCGCGTGCCGGATGGCCAGCACGAACAGGCCTTCCTTGCTGTCCACGTACCGGTAGATCGCCGCTTCGGTCAGGCCCATCTCGGCCGCAACGTCGCTCATCCTGGCTGACCGGTAGCCTTCGCGGGTGAACACCCGCACGGCCGCGGCGATCAGTTCGCCGAGCCGCTCGTGCGCATCGCGTTTGCCCGTCATCACCGGGATTATATGAGTAAGTGAGTGGTTCACTTACTTAACGGGACGAAAGGCGATAAATTCCCGCGCCGCGGGACCAGGGACGATGAAGCCAGCCGACGTCACCTCGCTGCGGATACTGCGCCTGGCCAGGGACCGGGTCGACCGCGATCACGCCGAGCCGGTCGGCATCGCGGCGCTGGCCACCGGGGCGGGTTACTCGCGCGAGCACTTCATCCGCGCCTTCCGGGCCGCCTACGGCGAGACGCCTGGCCGGTACCGGACCCGGCGCCGGGTGGAGCGCGCCTGCGAGCTGCTCCGCTCGGCCAACCTGACCGTGACCGAGATCTGCTATGCGGGACGACTCGGGCAACTGGTACAGCTTCACCCAGCGGACGGCCTGAGCCCAGCGCCGTTCGGCGAAGACGCGCGACCGGCGTCACGAGCCGGTGGTACCACGGACCGTTCGGCATAAATATCTGCCTGAGCCGGCTACGGCGGACGGCCGCAGCCCGACGGCGGGTGAGCGGCGACGAGCCTGGCTTAGAGTTTCCTCATGGCGGATTCCGAACCTGGAAACGAGGTGGCGCGGAGCGAGCTGCGTGCCTCCCACGAGGACCGGGACCGGGTGGTCGAAATGCTGCGGGTGTCCGCGGGCGACGGGCGGCTGACCGCCGAGGAGCTCGACGAGCGCCTGGAACTGGCCATGACGGCCCGGACGTACGGGGAGCTGGCCAGGCTGGTCGCCGACCTGCCCGCAGCCGGATCGGTGGCCGGCGCGCCGGCGCCGCGGGTCAAGGATGTGATCCGGTTCGACTGCGGCAGCGGCCACGCCAAGCGGGACGGCCGCTGGGTGGTGCCGCAGCGAATTGAGGCGCGGGTCCGCAGCGGCCACCTGAAGCTGGATTTCACGCAGGCGGTCATCACGCAGCCGTCGCTCCAGCTCGACGCGGAAGTACGCAGCGGTCACATCATCCTGGTCACCAAGCCGGGCATCGTCGTCGACACCGATGACGTAGCGGTCCGCAGCGGCCATATCAAGGTGCGCGCCCCGTGGGGTCATGACGTCCCCGAGGTGCTGCGGATCGAGGTGACGGGCAAGGTCGGCAGCGGCCATCTGATCGCGCGCCCGCCGCGCCGGACGTTCTGGCAGTGGCTGACCAGGCAGCCATGGCCGTACCAGATCGCGGCGCGCTGACCGCTGACGCTGATCGTGGTTGCCGGGCGGGCCGCGCCAGCGAAAGGCTGTCCTGGTGCCCGCGCGGCTAGAGCACGGACCGGTACCAGTCCGGGAAGCCAGCCAGCGAGTCGAGGACAACGTCGGCGCCCGCGGCAGCCAGTTCCCGGCCGGAGAAGGAGCCGGTGGTGACGCCGACCGCCCGCACCCCGGCGTCAGCGGCGGCGGCCATGTCCGGCGGGCTGTCGCCGACGTAGGCGGCCGCGTCCAGGTCCCTCAGCACCGCCGCCTTCTCCGCCCCGTGCACGTGGGTGAACAGCTCGTCGACCGCCAGTCCCACGGCCCGCAGGCTCGGCTCCACCGACATCGCGTGCTTGGCCGTGATGATCACCACCCGCTCCCCGGCCGCCCGGACCGCCGCCACAGCCTCGCGCGCACCGGGCATGATGGTCGTCAGCTGCGGCGCCAGCCGCACGTAGTGCCGCCGGTAGCAGGCGGCCGCCGCGACGCGCTGGCCGGGCGGGAACCAGAACGCCACCTCGTCTTCCAGCTTGATCCCGAGCCTGCTGTCCACCGCGGCCAGGTCGATCACGGTCGCGGTGTCCCGGGCGAGTTCGGCGAAGGCGGCCATGATGGCGGGCCGGGAGTCGATCAGCGTCATGTCCAGGTCAAAGCCGACCGGGCCCCGCTGGCCCATCCTGCCCCCGTTGCCGTCCGCAGCTGCCCGGGGCCGACGGGCCCGGACCGGTCACCTTCGCATTCTGCTCGGTCCGCAGGGTCACGGTCAAACCGGGAATTCAAGACCTATTTTGCCGAACGGCCGGTGGTATGAACCGCTCGCGCCAGGTCCCCTGCCTAGAATCGTGGGTCATGGCCGATCGCGTCGAGAACCATTTCCGAATGTTCAACGAATCCGTCCGCAGCCACGACCGGACGGCATTCCTTGCCACATTCACGCCGGATGCGGTGATGAGATTCAACGGGCCCGTGCGGGGCCGTACATCGGATCGGAACAGATTGCCCGCGCGCCATCGGCGACGATGAGCTCATCGAGGCCGTCGACGCCTCCTATGCGGCTATCGCCAGCAAGCTGCCCAGAAAAGACCGCCCGGCGCACACCTGACCGCGTAACTGGTCTCCGGATAATATCGCTATTCCTGGGGCGGGACTGGCGATAAAGGCGAGTTACCGATATGACCTGTGAAACAATCTGCGCCCTGCATACGGTATCGTTATTTATAATAACGGTTATGACCAGTAACGGTGAGGACGGCACGGAAGGGGCCGGCCCGGCCGCGGAAGCCGAACCGCTCCCGGCGATCCCGGTGTCGGCCGGAGCGCTCATCTTCGACCGGGCGGGTCGGCTGCTGATCCTCAAGCCGACCTACAAGACGGGCTGGACAATCCCCGGCGGCGTCATGGAGGCGGACGGGGAGACGCCCTGGGAGGCCTGCCGACGTGAAGCGCGCGAAGAGTGCGGCATTGACCTGACCCGGGGTCGGCTGGCGGCGATGGATTTCCGCCGGCCGCGCCCCGGCCGCCCGGGGGGCATCCGGTTCCTGTTCGACTGCGGCCAGGTCAGCGACAAGGTTCTGGCCGGCCTCGTGGTTCAGCCTGAGGAGATCTCCGAGTACAGGTTCGCGCCACTTCCCGCTGCGCTCGGCCTGCTCCGGGGCCCGATCAGGCGGCGGGTGCGGGCGGCCACTCGCGGCCGCGGACCGGTCTACCTGGAGGACGGCCGTCCGGTGCCCGGGCTCGATGGCCCGGTGCCCAGGTCATGACGGGCACGACGGCCTGCCATGGAAGGCGCTCATACCCGGGTGCGCCGCGGTGACGCCAGCCGGTGATCCTCGGCCCTTACCGGCCAGGCTCAGTCGTGCTGCCGCTTGGCCGCAGGCAGCACGAATAGTGCGACGAGAGCGCCGCCGAGCACGACGAGGGCACCGGTGACCAGCCCCAGATCCATGCCGCTGACGAACGCCTCCCTGGCCACGTGCGCCAGCCCGGCGCCGAGCGCGCCGCCTATGCGGGCCGCGACCTCGAGGGCGCCGCCGAGGGAGCCGCGCACGGCGGCCATGACCGCAGCGGGCGGGTGATAGGGGGCCAGCGCGGCGGTGATGTTGTCCTGGTACCTGGTGGTCAGCAGGCTGCCGATCACCGCCACCCCAAGGGCGCCGCCGACCTGCATGAACGTGTTGTTGATCGCCGACCCGACTCCGGTGTCCCCGCTTGGCAGCGACCCCATGACCGATTCGGTGGCCGCCGGGAGCACCAGCCCGACACCGACGCCGGCCAGGACGACGCCGAACACGATGTCGGAGTACCCGGAGGTGGCGGTCGCGCCGGAGATCTGCCAGAACCCGCCCGCCACGATGGCCAGCCCTGCCGCGACCGTGTACCTGATGCTGATCTTACGCATGATCAGCGCTGACAGCGGCGCGACCAGCGCGAGCGCGCCCGCCGCGGGAAGTATGCAGACGCCCGCCCTGAGCGCCGAATAGCCCAGGCTGAACTGGAGGAACTGGGTCAGCAGGAAAAGCGCCCCGTAGAAGCCGAAGACCGCCAGCGCTTGCGATGTGACGGCACCGGAGAGCTCCCGCTTCCTGAAGAGGTCCATGTTCAGCATGGGGTGCGCAGACCGCCGCTCCCACAGGACGAACACCGCCAGCACCGCCAGCCCGCCGATCCCGGCGGCGAGCACCCGCGTCGATGTCCAGCCCCGGGCCGGAGCCTCGATCAGCGACCAGACCAGCAAGCCGAGGCCCGCGATCGACAACACCACGCCTACCAGGTCAGGAGATTTCGCGTCCGGGTTCTTCGACTCGGGGATCAGCGGGATCGCGAAGGCGAATCCGAGCACCGCGACCGGCACGTTGATCAGGAAAACCGACCCCCACCAAAAGTGCGCGAGCAGCACGCCGCCGACGATCGGGCCGATCGCGGCCCCGATGCCGGTCGTGGCGGCCCACAGGCCGATCGCCCGCTGCCGCTCGGCCGTGTCGGTGAAGATAGCGGTGATCAAAGACAGCGTGGACGGCATCATGAACGCTCCGCCGATGCCCATGCCGGCACGTGCCGCGATCAGCATTCCCACCGACCCGGAGTAGGCTGCCCA
>JASHYW010000683.1 GCA_030042885.1 Streptosporangiaceae bacterium
TGAAGGTAGGCGAGATAGAACTGGGCCTCTTGGTCGGCGCGCCGGATTCCCTCATCGAGGAAGCCATCGTGCTGGCGGCAGTACTCGTCCAGGGCGGTGAACTCCTCCGGGAAGAGCCGGGCCACCAGGTCGAGGATCTGGGCGGCGACGTGGTTCATCCCCGGCCGGGTCCGGTAGTGGATCCGGTAGTCCTTGACCGCGCCCTGCTTGAACCGCTCGAAGGTCGCCAGCACCGCGGCGCTGTAGTCGGCTTCCTCCTGGTAGCGGCTCACCTCGACCCGGCCGCCGCGGATGCGGGTGCAGTAGCGGATCTGCCCGAGGGCGTCCTTCTGGCTCCTGGTATCGCTCACCAGGGCGTTGAACCCGGCCGACGCCACATAGGAAGCGAGGTACTCCCGGAAGGCCAGCAGGGCGCGGGAGCTTATCGGCGCCGAGGCTAGGTGCCCCGCCAGTGACTGCACCGCGTCGCAGTAGATGGCCGCCGCGTCCAGCAGCCAGCTCTCCCGCTGATATCGGTACGGCATCTTCGCCAGCTGCCGCAGGTGCGCGCGCACCTCGCCCATGAAGTCGGCGAACCGCTGGAGCTCATCGAACAGGGCAGGGTCTTCCAGGTCCCGGAAAACCTCCTGGCGGTAGTGCACGGCGTCGGCATCGTGCAGGTGGCCGAACAGGACTCTGGTGATGAGGTCGCGCTCTTCGCGATCACCGGCGATCGCCGCCACGACCTGGTCCAGGTTCAGGTCCCGCGCGAAGGAGCGATCCGCATCCTGCCCGGCAGCTCCGCCGGCCGGCGGCGCCCCGTCGAACAGCAAGCCGGGGAAATAACCATGACCTCCTGACGGTGAAGCGCCCGGCTGCGGCCACCGATGAGCCCCTGCGCTGTCCCGGCCGCCAGCGCGGGCCGCCCCGTCGCCGTCCTGTGCAGAGTCCCCGGCCAGCGGCAGCGTCATGGCATTCCCTCCTGCGTTCCCTCCGCTGGGTACTCAACAGGAGCCATCAGCCACCTTGGCGTCTCCGGCGAGCTCCATCGCCGTCGTCCTGATTCTACCGGCCCCGCTGGGCGCGTCCAGCCCGCAGGACAGTGATGAGCAGGCCGGGGTCCGGGACCTCCAGCAAGCTGGCCGGCGGGCGGGCCACAACAGACCGATCAGCTACCGCAGGTCCTCGCTCTTCGCGACATTGACCTGCATGAGTTCGGAGATCTAGGTCGCCACCCACGCATGGGCGTTCGCCTTCCGCAGCAGCCTAGCGCAAGATCGCGGTCACCGGCTGTGTTCCTCAACCCACCGCCGCACGCCGGGATGCAGCCGCAGGGCCGTCATCTCGCTGAGCGTGAACCACCCGGTGGCGTCGGTCTCCGCGGCCGTATACGCGGTGAACGGTTCATCGACGTCAGCATGGACGATGTGGAATTTCCAGCCGCCGCCGCAGTCCTGCACCTCGGTTCCGGTGACGCGGTAGGCCGGCACCGGCCAGATCTCCTCGGTGGCCTCCCGGTGCGCCGCAGCCTCGACCGACTCGCCGTCATGGACGGCGCCGCCTGGCATGCCCCAGGTGCCGCCTTCATCCACCCACCGGGAACGCTCGGTGAGCAGGTACACCGGCTCTCCCTTGGCGGGGACGTACCGCAGCAGCAGTCCGGCTCCGCCGCGTGCGCCCCAGTGGACATGTCCCAGGCTGCAGAAGGTCCACCGATCCGAGCTATCCGGGGCGGTCATCGGTTGGCTCTGCCTGTCCTGCGTGGCCCGCGTGTTATCGCCAGCTCTCCGGGCCGGCCGGGTACTCTGGAAGACGGCGGAGGGGCTCGCCGCGAAACGCGCTAATGCCAACGGTCCCTGCTCGGCAGAGAAGGCATATGCGGCATGAAACAGATTCTCGCCCTCCGCCATGCCCGGAAGTCTTATGACGGCAAGGTCATCCTGGACGACGTGACGCTGGCGTTCTTGCCCGGGGCGAAGATCGGCGTGGTCGGGCCGAACGGGATGGGCAAGTCCACGCTGCTGCGCATGATGGCCGGGCTGGAGCAGCCCTCCAACGGCGAGGTCCGTCTCATGCCCGGCTACAGCGTCGGGATCTTGGCGCAGGAACCGGTGCTGGATGAGGGCAAGACTGTCCTGGCGAACGTCGAGGAGGGCGTCGCCGGAACCAGGGCCCTCTTCGAGCGGTACAACGAGGTCGCCGCGAAGATGGCCGCGGACTATTCCGATGAGCTGCTGGAGGTTCTGGGCCGGCTGCAGGAGCAGCTGGACCACCGGGACGCCTGGGACCTGGACAGCCGCCTGGAGCAGGCGATGGATGCGCTGCGCTGCCCCCCGCCGGATGCCGGGGTCACCAGCCTGTCCGGCGGGGAACGGCGCCGGGTCGCGCTGTGCCGGCTGCTGCTGTCCCAGCCGGACCTGCTGCTGCTGGATGAGCCGACCAATCACCTGGACGCCGAGAGCATGGCCTGGCTGGAGCAGCATCTGGCCAAGTATCCCGGGACGGTGGTGGCGGTTACCCACGACCGGTACTTCCTGGACAACGTGGCCGGCTGGATCCTGGAACTGGACCGCGGCCACGCCTACCCGTACGAGGGGAACTACACAACGTACCTGGAGACCAAGGCCTCCCGGATGACGGTGGAGGGGCAGCGCGACGCCAAAGTGCGCAGGCGGCTGGAGCGGGAGCTGGCGTGGGTGCGGTCCAGCCCGCGCGCCCGGCAGGCCAAGAGCCGGGCCCGGCTGGACCGGTACGAGCAGATGGCCGCCGAGGCCGCCTCCCGCCAGAAGCTGGACTTCGAGGAGATCCAGATCCCGCCCGGCCCGCGGCTGGGCAGCGTCGTGGTGGAGGCCGACCACCTGGGCAAGGGGTTCGGGGACCGGATGCTGATCGAGGGCTTGAGTTTCAGCCTGCCGCCGAACGGCATCGTCGGGGTCATCGGCCCGAACGGCGTGGGCAAGACCACCCTGCTGAAGATGATCCTCGGGAAAGAGCAGCCGGACGCCGGGACGATCAGGGTC
>JASHYW010000684.1 GCA_030042885.1 Streptosporangiaceae bacterium
TTCTCGGCGGAGGTGATCTCGGTCAGCGCGGGGCAGTGCAGCAGCGTCACGATGAGCGTGACGCCGTGCCGCCGGGCCATCCCGATGTAGGTGGCGCCCGCGGCGCTGGT
Organism: Streptosporangiaceae bacterium; assembly: GCA_030042885.1. The sequence goes on from JASHYW010000684.1 coordinate 111, forward strand.
CCAGCCGATCTTGCCGCCGATGGCCCCCGGATAGGTGGTGAGCAGCGTGTTCTGGTTGACCAGGGTGACCGCCTTGTGCCTGGCCACCACGAACCGCGCGGCAAGCGTCTGGTCATACTTCAAGAACGCGGGCATCTGCAGCGCCTGCCGGGCGATCAGGGCCAGGTCGTAGGCGGAGGTGTGCTGGCCCGTGGCGTCGAGCCCGTTCGGGTCGACGGCCGCGGTGTCGTCGGCCTGCAGGTGCCTGGCCTCGGCGTTGATCAGCGCCATCCCTTCGCTGAACGATCCCGCCGCCTGGGTCAGGGCGATCGCGGCGTCGTTCGCGGAGATCGTCAGCAGCGCGGTGAACAGGTCGGAGATCTGGTAGGCCCGCCCGGCCACGAGCCCGACCACGTTCGCCACGGTCGAGGTGGCCTGCTTGCTGGCCACCACCGTGGCGTTGGGGTTGAGCAGCGGTATCAGGGCGATCGCGGTGAGCACCTTGAGCGTGCTGGCCGGCCGGTACCAGCCGTGGGGATCCTTGGCCGCGAGCACCTGGCCGGTGCCGGCGTCGGCCACGACGAACGCCGAGGCCTGCACGGCGGGCAGCCGCGGCACCGAGGACGACGGGTAGTCGACGATCACGCCCCGGCCGGCCAGCTGCGCCCCGCCGATCGCCTGCGCGGACGGGGACGGAGCCGCTGCGGGCCGGTATGTGGATAGCAGGGGGGCACCGGGCACGGAGGCAGGGGGCAGGGAGGCGGCAGGCGGCGCACCGGGCGCGGGTCCGGCTGCCGCGGCAGGCGGCATGGCGGCGAGCCCGAGCCCGAGGGCGAGCACCGGGGCGACGGCAGCACCCGCGGCAGCTACCGCCCTTCGCAGGTCGGGCCGGTCCAGCACGGGCCTCCAAGCTTCGTCATGGTTATCCGGGGTACCCGGAAGTAACCTGGGCATATGGAACGAACGTCGGAATCCGGACTTCCGATCGATGCCGTCTACGACGAGAGCAAGCTTACGGATTTCCGGCCTGCAGAAAAGCTCGGCAAGCCGGGAGAATACCCATTTACTCGCGGGGTGTACCCGCGGATGTACGTCGACCGGCCCTGGACGATGCGCCAGTACGCCGGATTCGCCACCGCGAAAGAGTCCAACCGCCGCTACCACGAGCTGATCGAGGCGGGCACCACCGGTCTCTCGGTCGCGTTCGACCTGCCCACCCAGATGGGATACGACTCCGACGCTCCTGTCGCGCACGGCGAGGTGGGCAAGGTCGGCGTGGCCATCGACTGCGTCGACGACATGCGCACGCTGTTCGACAAGATCCCGCTGGGCACGGTGTCCACGTCGATGACCATCAACGCGCCCGCCGCCGTCCTGCTGCTGATGTACCAGACGGTCGGCGAGGAGCAGGGCGTGAGGCCGGGGCAGCTGACCGGCACCATCCAGAACGACGTGCTCAAGGAGTACATCGCGCGGGGCACCTACATCTACCCGCCCCGCCCGTCGCTGCGCCTGGTGGCTGACACCTTTGCCTACTGCCGCCAGGAGCTGCCCAAGTGGAACACCATCTCCATCTCCGGCTACCACATGGCCGAGGCGGGCGCCACGCCGGTGCAGGAGATCGCGTTCACGCTGGCCAACGCCAGGGAATACGTGAGGGCTGCCCTGTCGGCGGGCATGAGCGTCGACGAGTTCGCGCCCCGGCTCTCCTTCTTCTTCGTGGCCCGTACCACGCTGCTGGAGGAGGTCGCGAAGTTCCGCGCCGCCAGGCGGCTCTGGGCCGGCATCATGAAAAACGAGTTCAAGGCGACCGACCCCAGGTCGCAGATGCTGCGGTTCCACACCCAGACGGCCGGCGTGCAGCTCACCGCGCAGCAGCCGGAGGTGAACCTGATCCGGGTAAGCCTGCAGGCGCTGGCCGCGGTGCTCGGCGGGACCCAGTCCCTGCACACCAACTCCTTCGACGAGGCGCTCGCGCTGCCCAGCGCGAAGGCCGCCCGGCTGGCCCTGCGCACCCAGCAGGTGATCGCCTACGAGAGCGACCTGACCGCTACCGCCGACCCGTTCGCGGGCTCGTACGCCATCGAGTCGATGACCGGCGACATCGAATCGGCCGCGACACAGCTGATGGACCGCGTCGAGGACATGGGCGGGGCGGTAGCGGCGATAGAACGCGGATTCCAGAAGGCGGAGATCGAGGGCGCGGCGTACCGCGTGGCGCGGGAAATCGACGAGGGCGAGCGGGTCATCGTCGGGGTGAACAGATTTACCTTCGAGGGCGAGGAGCCGTATCAGCCGCTGCGCGTCGACCCGTCCATCGAGGCCGAGCAGGCCGGAAAGCTGGCCTGCCTGAGGGAGCAGCGGGACAAAGCCGCCTTCGGCCGCGGGATTGCCGCGCTTAAATCCGCGGCGGAAAGCGCGGACAACGTGCTGTACCCGCTCCGGGACGCACTGCGGGCAGGCGCCACCCTGGGTGAGGTCTGCGACGCGCTTCGGGATGTATGGGGCGAGTACCGGCCCGGCAACATCTGATGTGTTCTCGTAGAAAGGCTCGGGTCATTCAGATACCCGCGACGGTCCCCGGCGTTGCGGTGCAGCGACCGCTTGCATGGGCTAACCGGCCCATGCTGGCTAGGCCGCTTCTGAATGACCCTCGGCCTGGTTGATAATCCCGGGCACGAAGGCTTGGAGGGTTCGGCCTTGGCTATCGAGTGGAATCCTTCCCGCGGCGCGACGCTCGGCGTCGAGTGGGAGGTGCAGCTGATCGACCGGGAATCCAGGATGCTCCGCCAGGAAGCGGGCCAGCTGCTGGCCGAACTGCCCGTCATCGGCGACACGGGCGAGCACCCGCAGATACGCCACGAGCTGATGCAGTCCACGCTCGAGGTGGTCACCGGCATTTGCAGTACGGTGTCCGAGGCTAAGGCCGACCTCGCCAAGACCATCACCGATCTCCAGCGGGCGGCGGCCGATCACGGTATCCTATTGGCGTGCGCCGGGACCCACCCGGTGAGCGACTGGCGTGACGCGACGATGGCTCCTATCCAGCGCTATGCGGAGCTCGTCGAGCAAATGCAATGGCTTGCCCGCCGGATTCAGAC
>JASHYW010000685.1 GCA_030042885.1 Streptosporangiaceae bacterium
CCGAAGTTCCTGATGTCGAGCAGATCCTGTTCGCTGCGGCCGACCAGTTCGCCGACCGTGTGAATGCCCTCGCGCTTGAGGCAGTTGTAGGACCGGACGGTGAGGTTGAGGTCCTCGATCGGCAGGGCCAGGTCGGCCGCGAGCGCGGCGTCCGTGGGCGACGGGCCGATGTCGATGCCCTCGGCGTCGACGTTGAGCTCCCGGGCCAGGCCGAACAGCTCGACCAGGGTCTTGCCCGCGCTGGCCACCGCGTCCCTCGGCCGCATGCACGGCTTGGTCTCCACGTCGAGGATGAGGCGGTCGAAGTCGGTGCGCTGCTCGACACGGGTGGCTTCCACCTTGTACGTCACCCGGAGCACCGGCGAGTAGATGGAGTCGATCGGCACCCGGCCGATCTCCTGGCCCGGCTGCTTGTTCTGAGTCGCCGACACGTAGCCACGGCCGCGCTCGACGGTCAGCTCCATCTCGAGCTTGCCCTTGGCGTTCAGGGTGGCGATGTGCAGCTCCGGGTTGTGCACCTCGACGCCGGCCGGCGGCGCGATGTCGGCCGCGGTCACCTCGCCCGGGCCCTGCTTGCGCAGGTACATCACGACGGGCTCGTCGTGCTCGGAGGACACCACCAGCTCCTTCAGGTTCAGGATGATGTCGGTGACATCCTCCTTGACGCCCGGCACCGTGGAGAACTCGTGCAGCACGCCCTCGATCCTGATGCTGGTCACGGCCGCGCCGGGAATAGAGGACAGCAGCGTGCGCCGGAGCGAGTTGCCGATGGTGTAGCCGAAACCCGGCTCGAGCGGCTCGATGACGAACCTGGACCTGTAGTCGTCTACCTGTTCCTCGGCGAGCGAGGGACGCTGAGCGATGAGCATGGATCTTCCTTTCCGCGATGCCCGCTATATGACGATCGCGCTTCTTTTTCCGGGGGGCCCCCCGGAACCCCTGTGCTGGTTTTCCGGGGGATTTCCCCCGGAACCCCTGTGCTGGTTTTCCGGGGGATTTCCCCCGGAACCCCCTCTCTGGGGGGCTGCCCGCCCCCCAGACCCCCTGGCCGGGGGCCCGAGGCCCCCGGGTTGATCCCTTGCCGGGCCGTCGAGGCCCGGCAAGGGATCACTTCGAGTAGTACTCGACGATGAGCGATTCCTGGACCTGGGTGTCGATCTGGGCCCGGACCGGGAGCGAGTGCACGAGGATGCGCATCTTGCCGGGGACGACCTCGAGCCAGGCCGGTACCGTCCGCTCGCCGGCTTCGGCCCGCGCGATGACGAACGGCGTCAGCTCGAGCGACTTGGCCACCACCTCGATGATGTCGTTCTCGCTGACCCGGTAGGACGGGATGTCGACCTTCTTGCCGTTCACCGTGAAGTGGCCGTGCCTGACCAGCTGGCGGGCCATGTCCCGGCTCTTGGCGAAGCCGGCCCGGAACACCACGTTGTCCAGGCGGCGCTCAAGCAGCTGGAGCATGGTCTCGCCGGTCCTGCCGTGCTTGCGGGCCGCCTCCTCGTAGTAGCCGTGGAACTGCCGCTCGAGGATGCCGTAGATCCGGCGGGCCTTCTGCTTCTCCCTGATCTGCTGCAGGAAGTCGCCTTCCTTGGGCCGGTTCCTGCCGTGCTCACCCGGCGGGTACGGCCTGATCTCGATCGGGCACTTGGGCGAGTCGCACTTGGCGCCCTTCAGGAAGAGCTTGGTCTTCTCCCGGCGGCACAGCTTGCAGTCCGCGCCTGTGTATCGAGCCATCTGTCGCTATCTCCTGTCAGGGACCATCAGACCCGGCGCCGCTTCGGCGGCCGGCAGCCATTGTGCGGAACAGGGGTCATGTCCTGAATCGAGCCGACCTCCAGCCCGGTCGCCTGCAGCGACCTGATGGCGGTCTCCCGGCCCGAGCCCGGGCCCTTGACGAAGACGTCGACCTTGCGCATGCCATGCTCCATGGCCCGGCGGGCGGCGGCCTCGGCCGCCATCTGCGCGGCGTACGGAGTCGACTTGCGGGATCCCTTGAACCCGACCTGACCCGCGGACGCCCACGAGATCACGTTGCCGACTGGGTCGGTGATCGAGATGATCGTGTTGTTGAACGTGCTCCTGATGTGGGCGTGCCCGTGAGCGACGTTCTTCCGCTCCTTGCGGCGCACCTTCTTGGCGGCGGCCTGACTGCGACTTCTTGGCGGCATCTGCTTCCTTTGAGGTGATCGATCCTGACCGGGGTTTCCCGGGGCTGTCCGCAGGCACTCCCCGGGCCACCACGGTGCGGACTACTTCTTCTTCCCGGCCTTCTTCTTGCCGGCGACCGTCTTCTTCTTGCCCTTACGGGTGCGGGCGTTGGTCTGCGTCCGCTGCCCGTGCACGGGAAGCCCGCGGCGGTGGCGGATTCCCTGGTAGCAGCCGATCTCGATCTTCCGCCTGATATCGGCCTGGACCCCGCGGCGGAGGTCTCCTTCGACCTGGTAGGTCGCGTCGATCCAGTCGCGGAGTTTCATCAGCTCATCGTCGGTGAGGTTGCTGACCCTGGTGTCCCCGTTGACCCCCGTGGCCTGCAGCGTCTGCAGCGCCCTGGTGCGGCCGATGCCGTAGATATAGGTGAGAGCGACCTCGACCCGCTTGTCGCGGGGCAGGTCCACACCGGAAAGCCTGGCCATGTGCGGGCAGTTCTCCTTCGTCTCGCGGAGGTCCTGCACACCGTCCCCATGCCCTGCCCGGACATGGCCCCGGCCTCCGTCCGGGGGTTGCAGCCTTGGCTAGCTGCCTGCGATGCGCGTCGTCTTTCGCTGTGCCTTAGCCCTGCCGCTGCTTGTGCCTCGGGTCGGCGCAGATGACCATGACGCGGCCGTGCCGGCGGATGATCCGGCACTTGCTGCAGATCTTCTTGACGCTCGGCTTGACCTTCACGGTGCTGTCTCCAGGAAATCTGATTCGTGCTGTGGGTATGCTCTGGTGCTGAAAGGCTGTTACTTGTACCGGTACACGATCCGCCCGCGGCTGAGGTCGTAGGGGCTGAGCTCTACGACAACCCGGTCGTCGGGCAGGATGCGGATGTAATGCATCCGCATTTTCCCGCTGATATGAGCGAGAACCTTGTGCCCGTTGTCCAGCTCCACCCTGAAGAAGGCATTCGGGAGCGACTCGACAACCGTGCCTTCAATCTCGATGGCGCCGTCTTTCTTGG
>JASHYW010000686.1 GCA_030042885.1 Streptosporangiaceae bacterium
CCGTCGACTACGAGCCCGGCGAATCCACCACCGGCCTGTTCGGCGGCAACTCCAACTGGCGCGGCCCGATCTGGTTCCCGGTCAACTACCTCGTCATCGAGGCGCTGCACAGGTATGCCCGGTTCTTCGGCGACGACATCCTCATCGAGCACCCCACCGGCTCCGGACGCAAGGTCACCCTGACCGCCCTGGCCGACGACCTCGCCCGCCGTCTCGTTTCGATCTTCCTCGACGACGAGCACGGCCGCCGCCCGGTCTTCGGCGACGCCGACCTCTTCCAGACCCACCCGGACTGGCACAACCTGCTGCCCTTCCACGAGTACTTCCACGGCGACACCGGCCGGGGCGTCGGCGCCTCCCACCAGACGGGCTGGACCGCCCTGGTCGCCGACCTCGTCATGCGCACCGCCGGCCGCGGCGCCACCGGGAACCGTCACGAGTGACCCCAGGGGACTCGGCGCGCCCTGCATGGGATCGCCGCCAAGACCAGCTCATGCCGCACCTCGACCGGTGAGTGTCGCGCGAGTTCAGCCCGCCAACGCTGTCGGCCGCCGGCCGCGAGCGTGAACAAGCACAGGATGAAACGTTCTGCGCGGTGGCGGGACATAACCAGCATGGCAATCCAGACACAGCCCATGGAGACGCGGGACGCGACGGCCGACTGGTGGCCGTCGAGGTACGGCGCCGAGGACCAGGCGGGCGCGCTGAATGAGATCACGCCCGGCAAGGTTCTCGAAGCGGTCCGCCTGGTCCGCCAAGGCCGGGTCTACGACCTGGCGCACGTACTGCACCAGGACATCCCGGCGTTCCCGGGCCGTACCTTCCGGCAGTACCTGACCACCAACTACCACCAGATCAACCGCCGCCATCCCGACGCAGGTCCGGAGGGCCTAGGGAGCAACAGCGTCAACTGGATCGTCGAGCAGCTGACGGCGACCCAGCAGATGGGCACCCACATGGACGGGCTCAACCACCTGCAGATGGGCGACCGTACCTACAACGGATTCCTCCTCGCCGACATCGTCGAGGACTACGGCACCTGCCGGCTCGGCATCGACACCCTGCCCCAGGTGGTGACCCGGGGCCTGCTGATCGACGTGGCGGCTGCTCGCGGCGGCGAGCGGCTTGAGCCCGGTGACGTGATCACGGTGGCGGACGCCGAGAAGGCCCTCGCCAGCACGGGCCACGACGTCCGGCCCGGCGACGCGGTGTTCTTCCACACCGGCTGGGGCGGCTTGTGGGGCGCCGACAACGAACGGTACGCCGCAGGTGAACCGGGCCCGGGCTTGGCGCTTGCCCAGTGGCTCGCCGATCACCGGGTGGCACTGACCGGGTGTGACACCTGGAGCTACGGCCCCTACCCGCCGGAAAGCCACTGCGAACCGTTCGTGGTCCCGCAGATGCTCAACGTCCGCCACGGGGTGGTGGTGGTGGAGAACCTCCGCCTCGACGAGGCCGCGCGCCATCGGCTCCATGAATTCCTGCTCGTCATCTCGCACGCCAAATTGCGCGGCGCAACCGGCGCATGGGTCGCGCCGCTGGCGATTGTGTGAGCCGGCGCTTTCCCAATGGGAGCTGTCATGACCGATCACTACGACGTCATCGCTGCCGGGTCCGGCCCGGACGGCGGGGCGCTGACGTATCCGCTGGCAGACGCCGGGCGGTCAGACGCTGTGGTGTCGACATGACCGAGACACTCGCGCCCTCCCGCCACTCGCAGGCCGCCCCGCAGCTGGGCGCCGGGCTGGGCTTCGAGGTGTATGACCCCGACTTCGAGGCCGCGCTCGGCAGCGCACCACGCCTCGTCCTGGTGGCCGACACGGATGCGCATGAGGGTCCGGTTTACGTCCCCGGCGAGGACGCGCTGTACTTCACGACCGTGCCGCAGGCGGCAGACCCTCCGGAGGCGGGAGAGCCCCGGGCGGCCATCAGGCGGCTGGCGCTGGATGGATGCAGCTTTCCCGCCGGCCCGTCCCGGCTGTCGACTCTGCCTGCGCGCGTGCACATGCCCAACGGGATGACCCTCGGCCACGACGGGCATCTGGTGGTCTGCGAGCAGGGCACGCGGTCGGAGCGCGCGCGGATCAGCCGCGTCGACCCGCGAACCGGCCGGGTGGACACCATCGTGGACAGCTGGAGCGGGCTGCGGCTGAACTCGCCGAACGACGTGGCAATGCGTCGCGACGGCACGATCTGGTTCACCGACCCCAGCTACGGCTACCGTCAAGGGTTCCGGCCCGAGCCGCGGGCCGGGGACTACGTGTACCGCTTCGATCCCGGGTCCGGCCGGCTGTCGGTCGTCGCCGACTCTTTCGACAAGCCGAACGGGCTGGCTTTCTCGCCTGACGAGCAGACCCTGTATGTCACCGATAGCGGCGCCAACGACGAGCCTGGCAGCTATCACGTCGGCCGGCCTCACCATGTTGTCGCCTTCGACGTGCTCGGCGGTCGCCACCTCGGCCCAGGTCGGCTGTTCGCGGTCACGACTCCCGGGTTTCCCGACGGGATCAAGGTGGACCGGGATGGCCGCGTCTACGCCTCATCGTCGTCCGGCGTGCAGGTGTTCAGCCCGGCCGGGGACCTCATCGGGCAGATCAGCCTGCCCGGGGCGGTGAACTTCACCTTCGGCGGTCCCCGGGGACAGGTGCTGTTCATCACAACCGATACCGCCGTCTGGGCTGCTGTCCTGGCCACCGCAGGGGCTGGCCAAGGGCGCAGCTAATGACAAGAAGGAGGTGACCGCCATGAGCGCGGTCCGGATGAGAAGGACACTGGACACCAAGGGCGCCGACGCCATCATGGCGGCCGCCGAAGACGAGGCGGTACGAAACGGCTACCGCGTGGTGATCGCCGTCGTCGACGCCTGGGGTCACCTACTGCAGCTGCGGCGGACGGAGAACGCCCAGGCCGCGAGCGGCCAGGTCGCGATTGACAAGGCCCGCACGGCGGCCATCTTCGTCCGGCCCAGCCGGGACATCGAAGAGCAGGTCAGCTCGGGGCGTCTCGGCGCCCTCGCGCTCCACGGGGCCGTCGCGCTGACCGGCGGGATCCCGCTCACTGTCGGCAACGAGGTGATCGGGGCGATCGGCACCAGCGGTGAGACCCCGGACCAGGACGAGTCGGTATCCCTCGCTGGGGCACGCGCGGCGTTCGGCGTCGCCGAGGTCCCCGCGCTGACGTACTCCGGCGCCCAGGCCGCGGCCGAAGCTGCGGCCGCAGCCGCCGCCGCGCGCGGCGTGTGGCCGGTGGCGGCGGTCGTGGATGCGGGCGGTGAGCTAATGTACCTCTGGCGTCCGGATCAAGCGCAGGTCGCCAGCGTCGGCGTGGCCACCGATAAGGCCCGGACGGCGGCGCTGTACCGCCGCCCGAGCAAGGACTTCGAGGACCAGGCCGCGCACGGGCGTCCCTCCGCCTTGCACCTGGCCCAGGCGGTGCCGCTGCAAGGCGGCGTCCCTGTCGTCCACCGCGGTCACGTGATCGCGGCGGTCGGCGTGAGCGGCGCGTCCTCCGCCAACGAGGACAACGAGCTCGCCCGCCTGGCGGCCGGCGCCGCCGCGGCCGCCGCGCAAGACAGCGGGCGCGATGACAGGCCGGGCATGCCGCCGGGGCCGGCTGGGAGCTGACGGCGGTGAGCACGAAGATACCGGGTCCTCCCGAGCTGCTGCCCGGCCGCCCGGACGCGATCATCGACCTGCAGACCGAGGAGGGCGCCGCCCTGGCCGATGGCCAGTGGCGCTACAGCGACACCAGGGTCCGTGAGACCGGGTTCGTGTCCGTCGGCCCGGACCTCGGGCCGAGCGGCCCGGCGAACCGGACCTACGAGGTGGTCCCGCGCGCGCACGCCGCGGACTTCGACGACAGCGCCTGGACGATCCTGGCACCCGCGGACACCCAGCTGCGGCTCTCCACCGGCCGGGTGTGCTTCAACTGGTACCGGATCACCGTGACGATCCCGGAACGGGTCGGTGACCTCGACCCGGCCGGCTGCACCGTCGTGTTCGAGACGGTCATCGACGACTACGCCGAGA
>JASHYW010000687.1 GCA_030042885.1 Streptosporangiaceae bacterium
CAAACTCGCCGTTGTGGCCGAACGGGCTGTGGCCGATGTCATGAGCCAGGCAGGCGGCGTCAACCAGGTCGGGGTCGCAGCCGATCTCGCGGCCGAGTTCGCGCCCGATCTGCGCGCATTCCAGGGAGTGCGTCAGCCTGGTGCGGGGGAAGTCGGCCGAACCGGCCGTGACCACCTGGGTCTTGGCGGCCAGCCTGCGCAGCGCGGCGCTGTGCAGGACGCGGGCGCGGTCCCGCTCGAAGTCGCTGCGCCCGGCCCGCTTGGGCAGCTCTGCCACCCAGCGGGCCGTGGCGCTTTCGTCGTATCCCGGCACAAACCCCTTTCTACCTGGTGTCGGAGCCACCCGAGGCTAGCGCCGCGCGGCCCGCCTCCAGGCGGGCGACCGGGACGCGGAACGGCGAGCAGGACACGTAGTCCAGGCCGACCTGGTGGAAGAAGTGCACGGACTCCGGATCACCGCCGTGCTCGCCGCACACGCCGATGTGGAGGTCCGGGCGGGCGGCCCGGCCTTCCCTGACTGCGATGTCGACCAGGCGGCCGACACCCTCCCGGTCGATCGTCTCGAACGGGGAGACGCCGAAGATGCCCAGCTCCATGTACTTGCTGAAGAACGCGGCCTCCACGTCGTCGCGGGAGAAGCCCCAGGTCATCTGGGTCAGGTCGTTCGTGCCGAAGGAGAAGAACTCGGCGCTGCCGGCGATCGGGCCTGCGGTCAGCGCCCCCCTCGGCACCTCGATCATCGTGCCGATCGGGGTGGGAACGTGGGTGCCGGTCTCCTCCTCGACTTCCTTGAGCACCTTCTCCGTCAGCTCGCGGGTGACCTCGACCTCCTGCACGGCTGCGACGAGCGGGATCATGACCTCCGGATGCGGGTCCTTGCCCGACTGCTTGAGCTGCGCGGCGGCGTGCGCGATCGCGCGGACCTGCATCTCAAACAGGCCGGGGATGACCAGGTCGAGACGGACGCCGCGCAGGCCGAGCATCGGGTTCTGCTCGTGCAGCCTGCGGACCTCGGCCAGCAGCTTCTTGTCCTTCTCGGTGGCCTGGTCACCCGCCAGGGCGACCTTGACCGACAGTTCCGTGAGGTCGGGCAGGAACTCGTGCAGCGGCGGGTCGATCGTGCGGATCGTCACCGGAAGGCCGTCCATGGCCTCCAGGATCTCCACGAAGTCGCCGCGCTGCAGCGGCTCGAGGGCGTCGAGCGCACGCTGGCGCTGTTCCTCGGTCTCGGCCAGGATGAGGTCCTCGATCAGCTGGCGGCGCTCGCCGAGGAACATGTGCTCGGTGCGGACGAGGCCGACCCCGCCGGCGCCGAACCGGCGCGCCCGGGCACAGTCGGGCCCCGTGTCGGCGTTGGCGTGCACGCCGAGGCGGCGCTTAGCGTCGGCGTGCCTCATGATCGCGTCCACCGCCTTGATCAGGTCATCGGCCTCGGCGGAATCCGGGCGGAACTCGCCTTCGAAGTAGCTCACCACCCGCGACGATACGACCGGGACCTCCCCGAGGTAGACATCACCGCTGGTGCCGTCGATCGAGATGACATCACCCTCGGAGACGATGAGGCCGCCGGGCGCGGTAAACCTCCTGGCGGCGAGGTCGACGTCGAGTTCCTCGGCGCCGCAGACGCAGGTCTTGCCCATGCCGCGGGCCACCACGGCTGCGTGGCTCGTCTTGCCGCCGCGGCTGGTCAGGATGCCCTTGGACGCGATCATGCCGTGCAGGTCGTCCGGGTTGGTCTCGCGGCGGACCAGGATCACCGCCTCGCCGCTGGCGGCCACCTCGACCGCGCGGCCAGACTCGAACACGGCCTTGCCGACGGCCGCCCCGGGTGACGCGCTCACGCCGGTGGCGATCTTGGTGACCTTGGCGCTGGTGTCGAACGTGGGGAACATCAGCCGGGCGAGCTCGGCACCGGAAACCCGGGCGAGCGCCTCGTCCATGTCGATCAGGCCCTGGTGGACGAACTGCATGGCGATCCGGAACGCCGCCGCGGCGGTACGCTTGCCCACCCGCGTCTGCAGCATCCACAGCTTGCCGCGCTCGATGGTGAACTCGATGTCGCACAGGTCGCGGTAGTGGGTCTCCAGCGTCCGCATGATCTGTATCAGCTGGTCGTACGACGTCTTGTCGATGTTCTCCAGGTCCTGCAGCGGGACCGTGTTCCTGATGCCGGCCACGACGTCCTCGCCCTGGGCGTTCTGCAGGTAGTCGCCGTAGACGCCCTCGGCGCCGGTGGCCGGGTCCCTGGTGAACGCCACCCCGGTGCCGGAGTCCAGGCCCATGTTGCCGAAGACCATCGTGACCACGCTCACGGCTGTGCCGAGGTCCGCGGGGATGCGTTCCTGGCGGCGGTACAAGATGGCGCGGGGCGCGTTCCAGGAGTTGAACACGGCCCTGATGGCCAGGTTCATCTGCTCGCTGGGATCCTGAGGGAAGTCCCTTCCGGTTTGGGTCTTGACGATGTCCTTGTACGCGGCGACGAGGTTCTGCAGGTCGGTCGCATCCAGTTCGAGGTCGTTGCTGACGCCCTTGGCCTTCTTGGCCGCGTCGAGGGCGTGCTCGAAGTGCTGGCCGTCGATGCCGAGCACCGTCCTGCCGAACATCTGGAGCAGGCGGCGGTAGGCGTCCCAGGCAAACCGCTCGTTGCCGGCCTGCTTGGCCAGGCCCTGCACCGACTCGTCGGACAGGCCGATGTTCAGGACGGTCTCCATCATGCCCGGCATGGAGAATTTCGCCCCGGACCTGACGCTAACGAGCAGCGGATCGGCCGGGTCGCCGAGCTTGCGGCCCATCGCCGTTTCCAGCTGCTGCAGGTGGACCGCGATTTCCTCATCGAGGCCTTCCGGCGTCGTGCCCTGTTCCAGGTAGTGGCGACACGCCTCGGTGGTGATGATGAATCCGGGCGGCACCGGCAGGCCGATGTTGCTCATCTCGGCCAGGTTGGCGCCCTTACCGCCCAGCAGATCCTTGAGGTCCTTGTTTCCTTCTTTGAAGTCATAAACGAGCTTCGGCACTTGCTGCTCCGTCCTGCTTTCTGCGGCGCGTGACATCTTCTAGTCACTGGGGACTCTACCGCTGGGCGGCGCCTCCGGGGCGAGCGGCCGTATCCCGCTGGCTATAAGCCCACTGTGACCAGATATGACCCGGCACGCAACCATCACCGGCGGCGCGCGTCTCTGATATGTGAGAGCCAACCCCACGGACCTGCCCGCCGGACCGGCACTCGCGGGGCCCGGCTCCGCGCGCTCGGCCCAAGCCAGGCAGGCCGTGACCGCGCTGTACCAAGCGCACGCGCTTGGCCTGATCCGGCTGGCCGTCGTCATGCTCGGCGACCGGCCTGCCGCCGAGGACGTGGTGCAGGAGGCGTTCTGCGGGCTGTACCGGCGATGGCACGCGCTATCGGACACCGAGCACGCGCTGAGTTACGTGCGTTCCAGCGTGATCAACGGCTGCCGGTCGGCACTGCGCCGCCGGGTCAGGCAGCTCACCGGGATCGCCGGGGACCTCCCCGGGGAATCTGCCGAGTCTGCGGCGCTGATCAGCGAGGAGCACCGTCAGGTGCTCGCCGCGATCCGCCGCCTGCCGAGCCGGCAGCGGGAGGCGCTCGTGCTCCGGTACTACCTGGACCTGGACGAGGCGGAGATCGCCCTCTCGATGCGGATCAGCCGGGGCACCGTCAAGTCGACCACCTCGCGCGCGCTCGCCGCGCTCGGACGACTCCTCGGGGAGCAGTCATGAACACGCTGGAGGACCGCGTCCGCGCGGCGACCAGTGCCGCGGCCGGCACCGTGCTGCCGGACAGCGTCCCGCCGCTGTGGCTGCCGTCGGCGGAGCCGGCGGGCGGCGGCCGCTGGCACTCGCGGTCCGGTTCGCCGTGGGCACGTCGGCTGGCGCCACTGGCCGCCGCGCTAGCCGTGGTCGCGGTGGCCGTCGCCATGGTGCTCGTCGGCCAGGCCGCGCGGGAACCTGCGTCCGCTCCCGGGAGCGGGATAAACACGCCCGGCCCGATGACGGCCGGTCCGCCGGTCTCGTCCTACGTGGCGTCCGGTCAGGTTCCGCGCTACTACGTCACGATCGAGTCCCGCGGCAACCCGAACTTCAACCCCTCCTACGCCGTGGTGCGAGCGACCGTCACCGGGGCGGCGCTCGCGACCATCCAGGCCTCGGCCGCCCATGGCACGGTGGTCGCGGTCACGGCCGCGGCCGACGACCGGACGTTCGTCCTGGACGAGCAGCCGTTCGTGGCGACGGATATCCTGGCCAACCAGGGGTTTGAGCCGCGTACCTTCTACCTGGTCAGGCTGGGTGCTTCGGGCCTGCCGGGCACGCCCACCCGGTTGCCCGTGACGGTGCCCGGCGGGGAGATGATGACCGGCTTCGCGCTGTCGCCAGACGGCAGCAAGCTGGCCATCGCGGTCGAGCCGGACAACATCAAAAATGACCCCAACCTGCAGCAGGTCAGGGTGTACACGCTCGCCACGGGCATGGTGCGCACCTGGTCGGCCGATGGCACCATCGGCTTCGGGCCGGACGACGCGAGGTCGCTGTCGTGGGCCGACGATGAGCAGACGCTGGCGTTCTACTGGATCGCGGCCAGCCCGGGAGTGCACACGAGCGTGCGGCTGCTCGATGTCGATACCGGCGGCGGCAACCTGCTGGCCGACAGCCGGCAGGCCGTGTCCCTCGTGAACCAGCCGCTGCCGAACCTGGTGCCGACCACGCTGAGGTCGCCGGCCGCACCCCCGTACGAGTCTGCGCCAGCATCGGCGTCCGGGCTGGCGTCGTCGCCCGAACCGACATCGGTGTCGGCGGCGGCGGCTCGGGCTGCGGCTTCGGTGGGGCCAACCCCGGTGCCTTCCAGCACGGTGCCGTACATCGCGCCGTCCGGCGCGGCCCTGCCGTGGCAGACGTGTCAGGAGGACTCGATCATCACCCCGGACGGGTCCGCGATCGTCTGCGGCGCGATAACCGCGCTCAATCAGGCTGTCAAGCGCGACAGCAGGGGCAACGTCACCGGGCTCCAGCGAGGCGCTGAGACCGAGTTTCTCGAGTACTCCACGGCGACCGGGCAGGTCACGCGGGTCCTGGGGCACTGGGCGTTCGGCAGCGTGGGCGCGCTGTCGGTCGAGGTGCTGTGGTCCAGCCCCTCGGGCAGTGTGCTGATCGGCGTGATCCCGAACGCCGGTGGTGGGCGGGTCGGCGTGATCAGAGGGAACACGTTCACGCCTTTGCCCATGACTGCCGCCTCGATGCCAGCGGACTCCGGCACCTGGTGAAATTAGGTGCATGAACGACGTCACGATCGGGCTGCTGCATCCCGGTGAGATGGGCGCCGCGGTCGGGCAGTGCCTGGTCGGCAACGGGTACGCGGTGCTGTGGACGCCGGAAGGGCGCAGTGCGGCCACCGCGGCGCGCGCCGAGGCCGCGGGCCTGACCGCGGCCGGCGGCCTGGCCGACCTCGTCGGGCGGGCGGACATTATCATCTCGGTCTGCCCGCCGCACGCGGCGCTCGACGTCGCCGGCCAGGTCGGTGGGCAGCCGGCCCGCCCCGGCGGGATCTTCGTGGACGCCAATGCGATCTCGCCGGCCACGGCACGCAAGGTCGCGGCCATCGTGGAGGCCGGCGGGGCCGCATACGTCGACGGCGGGATCATAGGGGCGCCGCCCGTCACGCCCGGACATACGCGGCTCTACCTGTCCGGTCCGCGGGCCGGACAGGTCCGGCGGCTCTTCGAGGGCACGGCTCTTGACGCACGCCTCGTCGGCCGGGATGCCCCGGTTGGCGCGGCATCGGCGGTCAAGCTGGCGTACGCGGCCTGGACCAAGGGCACCGCGGCCCTGGTGCTGGCCGCGCGGGGACTGGCCCGCGCGGAGGGCGTCGAGGATGTGCTGGTCGCCGAGTGGGCCCTGTCGCAGCCCGGTCTGGACGAGCGATCGGCGCGGGCCGCCCGGTCCGCGGCGGCCAAGGGCTGGCGCTGGATCGCCGAGATGGAAGAGATCGCCGCGGCCATGGCCGCGGCCGGCCTGCCTGAGGGCTTTCACCAGGCCGCGGCAGAGATCTACCGCCGCTCCCCCGACGGCGGCGACGGATCCCTGGACGCCATCCTGACCGCCCTGCTCTCGTCACTGTAACCACACCAGCCCCACGCGCGGGATTCAATGGATGTGACATCGTCCTGGCTCTTCGGGGTAAGTTGCCGCATGCGTCAGCGTCCGCGGTGGCCGCGACGGGCATAATGCCCGGTCTGCCGGTCTCTGCGGTGCCGCCCGGGTCTGCCGCGGCAGTCCTGCCCCGCCGACGATGGCTGCGTGCCCCCCAAGCCCCACCCGCCCCGGCGGCACCATTGTCTGGGAGGATTTGGGTTCCGGGGAGTATTTGGTGCATCCGGGTGCACCGGATCCTCCCGGAAACCCCGATCCTCCCCGTGAGTGG
>JASHYW010000688.1 GCA_030042885.1 Streptosporangiaceae bacterium
GGTGTTGACATCAGACATGAGCTTCACCAATCTGGAGGTACCCTCTCCGCTTAGGTTCACGGTAGCAATCGGAGGAAGTGTCTCCACTTTATGGAGGACAGCGTGGCTTCACCTGAGGGTAACGCGAGTCCCGGGTCAGCACCGTATCCGGCGGCATGCGCCCCGGCCCGGCTGCCCGCAGACTGCGCGGACGCTACGCGCCCGCTGCGACGTGACGCCGCGCGGAACCGGCAGCGCATCCTCGAGGCGGCTTCGGAGGTGTTCACCGAGCAGGGGCTCGAGGTCAGCCTGGATGAGGTCGCCCGGCAGGCGGGGGTCGGGGTGGGGACCGTCTACCGGAGGTTCGGGACCAAGGAAGAGCTCGTGGAGGCGCTGTTCGAGGACCGGTTCGACGCCGTGGCCGCCCTGGCCGAGCGCGCGGCCGAGGAGCCCGATCCGTGGACGGGCCTGGTGTCCTTCATGGAGCAGATGGCCGAGCTGCTGGCGGGCGACCTCGGCCTGCGCCAGTTGCTGATGTTCGCCACCTACAGCCAGGACCGGGTGGCCTACGCGCGCCGGCGCAACGCGCCGCTGATGCAGAAGCTCATCGAGCGGGCGCAGGCAGCCGGCCAGGTCAGGCCCGACCTCATGCCGACCGATATCCCGTTCCTCGTCTTCGTGCTCACTGAGGCGGCCCAGATCGCGCGTCCCACCAGGCCCGACCTCTGGCGCAGGTACCTCACGCTCATCCTCGACGGCATGCGGCCCGTCCGGGAGGGCCTAACCCCGCTCCCGGTGCCTGCGCTGCCGCCAGATGAATTGGAGAAGGCTATGCGCCAGCACGCCCCGCGGCATCACTGAACGATTCCCCCGGCGCAAGGCCCGCTCGTGGCCGGCATTTGCGGGTGCCGGGACGGGATTTGCGCCGTAGATTGCATTTGCAAGTGCGTGTACAAGGCGTAAACGAATCTCATTGATGCAATCGTTAGCAGTGCCTGTACGTCATCACGGAATTGACGGCCGCCTCTCCAGACCACACCGTCGTCGCAGCTAGATGGCGGCACGTGAGCAACGCGACGGCTGCGCTGGAGAGGTGAGGGACCGGCGCGTCATCGGCTCGGCGAACAGGCGGAGCAGGCACGAGGAGCACGCGGAAGCGGATGCCACGCGCGACTCAGCCGACAGGTGACATTCGGGCGGAAAACCTTTAGCATGGTCGGTGCGCTTACGCGGTACCCCAGCTAATTCGACGGGAAGCTACCGCCCAACCCGGCTGGTCGATCTTTTCGTCAACCCGCTTTTCTCCAGGAGACATCACGCATGAACCCCGTCGACAGCGTGCCAGACGCCGACCTGTCATGCCGACCGGGGCAGGACGCCTGCGGGTCCGATGAGGCTGCTGACCGCAGTGGCGGTATGCCGCCGCGTGCTGGTTGGGCCCAAAGACCTCTGCAGGACATCCAGGACCTCATCGACAAGCTCGCCGCCGTGACCCAGCAGCTTCGCCATCCGGGGAGCGCGTGGCGGGACTCATCGCGTTAGCCGGGCGCCGGCCCGGCCGTGGCCGGTGTCGACGGGACGCTAGCGGGCCAGGCTCCGGAGCAGGCGGTCACTGTCGGCCGGGCTGAGGGCCGAGGCGCGCAGCAGCGCGAAGGCGCGGACATAGCGCGCGACGTCGGCCTGGCTCTCCAGGTACACGCCGCCGGACAGCGCGTCCAGGTACACCACTCCCAGGCTGGGCGCGTCGGGAAACCTCAGGATGGCCAGTGAGCCGCCGCCCGCTGCGGCATGCGCCCCGGCCGAGAACGGCAGCACCTGGATCGTGATGGCCGGGTATTCCGCCTTCAGCTTGATCAGATGGCTGATCTGCCCGGCCAGGACGCCGGTGCCCCCGACCGCCTGGTGCAGGGCTCCCTCGCCGAGGACGACGCCGATGCGCCGACTGCCGTTCAGCACCGCCTGCCGGCGCACGGCCTGCGCCGCCACGGCGTCCTCCCGCTGCTGGTCGGTCAGGTAGCCGGGCTCGGCGGCGGCGATGGCGCGGGTGTAGTCGTCGGTCTGGAGCAGGTCCGGTATCAGCTGCGCGTCGTAGGCCATGATCTCCGAGGCGGCCGACTCCATGATCACGTAGTCCAGGTAGGCGTCGGTCACGATGTCCCCGTAAGGATGCCACCAGCTGTTCCGGCCGCCCCGGCTGGCGATGGCCACCAGGGCGAGCTGCTCGCTGGCGGGCACGCCGTATTCGGTCAGCAGCTCCCGCAGCTCCTTGGGCCTGATGCCGCGCTGGCCAGTCTCAATCCTGCTGATCTTCGAGCGGTCGCATTCGAGGATGCGGGCCGCGTCCTCGAGCGTGTAGCCGATGTTCTCGCGGTACCGGCGCAGCGCGCCGCCGACCAGGCGGCGCCGTACGGGGGGATCTCCGGTCACGGTTCCTGCCTTCCTGCGGTTCTCCCGGCCGCATCCGCCTGCCATGTTACACTCAATAAGGAACGTAGCATTCTAGGTAGTCCAAGGAGGGAAACGACACACCGGCGCGCTGCCCGTCGATCAGCCCACGCCAGGCCACAGGTAGCGGCGCCGGTCGCCCGCTACAGTTCGCTGGACCTGGCCGATCAACTGGGAACCCAGTGGACGCTGATCGGCCACGCCCGCGAAGAGCACGTCACCCCCGGCGGGCGTGATCCAGCCGTTCTGCTGGACCGCGCTGCGCAAGCAGCCCTTCTAGGGGCGCAGACGCGCGAGGGCGGCCAGGACCCGGTTCTCTGACACGGGCGCGAGCGTGCGCAGGGTCTGGGCGAACAGGCTGACCCGCAGTTCCTCGAGCATCCAGCGGGCATCGGTCACGCTGGCGTCATCCCGGCGCCCGGCGGGCAGGTCCGCGACCGTCTGCCGGTAGGCCTGCTCGGCCCGCTGCGCGACCG
>JASHYW010000689.1 GCA_030042885.1 Streptosporangiaceae bacterium
AGGTCGTGGTTTGTCAGCATGCGGACCGCCTCCAGCTGCTCGGCGGTGAGCAGGTGGGATTCGTCGATTGCCAGGACGACGTTCTTGTTTCTTTCCTCTGCCTCGGCGGCCAGCGCCGCCTCGACCTGGGGGATCAGGGTGGCGTGGTGGAAGCGGGGCGCCTGGCCCAGCGCCGTGGCCACGGCGCCGTGGATGCCGCGCACCCCGATCTGCGGATTCGGCAGGTAAATAAGGGTGTGGCGGGAGGGGTCCAGGCCGGTCACGGCGGCGCGGACGGCGGCCGTCTTCCCGGAGCCGACCAGACAGGCGACAGACTGCAACATCTCCGCGGCGTGCTGCCGTGCGCGATACGCGTAACCGCGGCTGGTCATCCGCTGCGTGGCCGCACGCTGGATGCGGTCTCGTTCATGCACCTGCGCGGGGTGCTTCACCTGGTGGTAAGGCTTCCTGATTCGTCGCCGGGCACGATTCCGGCGTCGGCTACTGACATCTTCGGGGTGGCCGCTGCGGCGGGACCGGCGATGGTGCTGGATGCCGATGGCGTGCGGAGGCTGCGTGCGCTGGTTACGGCGCTGGCGGCGCGCGAGGGGCGGGCACGGTGAGCCGGGCGGGGAAGGTCACGTCGCCGGGGCGTGCGGGCGAGCTGGGCCGGGCCCGGTTGCATGCGGAGCGGGCGGTGGCGGAGCTGACCGCGGCCCTGCAGGCGTGGGGCCTGTGGGCCGATAGCGTCCGTGAACGCGCCGAGCAGCGCCTGGCGGTCACCGACCTGGACGATCAGCGCGTGCTCGCCGACCCCGAGTACGGGCAGGCCCTGGATGCTGGCGGCGTGTTCGCCGAGGCGCTGCGCGCGGCCGAGGCCGCGCTGCGCGCTGGCGTGCCGGTCGTGCCGGGAACGCGCAGGTAGGTTCACCCCATCCCTGATCGCGCCACGACTTCGGGAGGAGTGAACCTACGTGCGTGAACTGAGGGTAGCGCGGTTCCGCCAGCTTGCCCTGGACCTGGGTGAGCCGAGCGGGGAAGACCGCTGGAACATGCTGCCCGAGCAGGCCCGGCTGCGGGTGCTGGCCCTGCTGGCGGCGATGATCGCGCAAAGCGCGGTGACTGAGCCGGGCCAGGGCGGTGACCGCCGTGAGTGAGCGGGTGCCCGGAGCGGGGAACGGGAAGATTACCGCTGCGCACCGCCGGCGGGACGCGGTCATCTACGTCCGCCAGTCCAGCTTCGCCCAGACGCAGGAGAACACCGAGTCGCTGGCGCTGCAGTACGAGCTGCGCCGGCATGCGGCCGAGCTGGGCTGGAGCGAGCAGCAGATCACCGTGATCGACGATGATCTGGCCCGGTCGGCGGCGACTACCAGCGGGCGGCTCGGGTTCACCGACCTGGTCGCCGCGGTCGGCCTGGGCAAGGTCGGCATCATCGTGGGCCGGGAGGTCTCCCGGCTGGCCCGCAACAACAGCGACTGGTATCAGGTCCTGGACCTGTGCTCGATCACCGACACGCTGATCGCCGACGCGGACGGCATCTACCATCCCGGCAGCTTCAACGACAGGCTGGTTCTGGGCCTTAAAGGGCAGATGGCCGAGGCTGAGCTGCACATGCTGCGGATGCGGCTGACCGAGGCGCTGCGGCACAAGGCCGCCCGCGGGGAGCTGCGGCAGCTGCTGCCGGTCGGGCTGGACTACGACGATGACGGGAAGGTCGTGCTGTCCGGCGACGAGGCGGTCCGGTCGGCGATCAGCCAGGTCTATGCCCTGTTTACCCAGCTCGGGTCGGCGCGTCAGGTGATGACGACGCTGCGGGAGCGGGGGCTGCTGCTGCCCCGCCGCAAGGCCGGCAGCCGCCGCATTACCTGGGCCGAGGCGTCCTATCCCGCAGTCCACGACCTCCTGACCAATCCCGCGTATGCGGGTGCGTACGTGTTCGGCCGCACCCGGGCCGAAAAGCGCCTGGACGCGTCCGGGAAGGTGGTCAGCAGGGACCGGATGCTGCCGCGGGAGGAGTGGGAGGTGCTGATCACCGGCCACCACCCCGGTTATCTGGGCTGGGACACCTGGCAGGACATCCAGGCCCGGCTGCGGGCCAACTTCAAGCCGCCTCGCGGGGACGGCGGCGGCGCCGCTCGTCGGGGGGCGGCGCTGCTGTCCGGACTGGTCCGCTGCGGCCTGTGCGGCCGGATGATGCAGGTCGGCTATTCCGGCCATGGCGGTGACGCGCCCCGGTATCTGTGCGGGCGCGGCACCCAGCTGTATGGCACGCCGCCATGCCAGAGCATCGGCGGCGCCTACCTGCACCGCGCCGTCCTGGGTCAGCTGTTCCAGGTGCTGGAGCCGGCGTCGCTGGAGGCCACCGCCCGGGCAATGGCGGATGCCGAGCAGCGGCACCGCGACCAGGTGGCCGCGTTCGAGCTGGCACTGGAGCGGGCCAGGTTCGAAGCCGATCGGGCGATGCGCAAGCACGACGAGGTCGAGCCGGGCAACCGGCTGGTCGCCCGCACCCTGGAGGCAAAACTCGAGGAGCGCCTGGCCGCCGTGCAACGCGCCGAAGCCGGCCTGGCCGCCGCCCGGGCCCGGCACCCGGTGCACCTGACCGGCGAGGAGCTGGCCTGGCTCACCCGGGCCGGCGCCGACATCCGCGCCATCTTCGATGCCCCGGCGACCACCAACAGCCAGCGCAAGCAGCTGATCCGCGCCGTGATCAGCGAGATCACGCTGACCATCGACCGGCAGGCAGGAACCTGTCACGCGCTGATCACCTGGCAGGGCACCGCGACCAGCGCGGTCACGTTCCCGCTGCCGAAACGGGGCAGCGGCGCGATCACCAGCAGCGAGGACATCGTCAGCCTGGTCCGGCGGCTGGCCGGCCAATACAACGACACCACGATCGCGCGGATCCTGGCCCGCCAGCACCGGCGCACCGCCACCGGGCTGGCCTGGAC
>JASHYW010000690.1 GCA_030042885.1 Streptosporangiaceae bacterium
CTCGTCGATGTTGAGCTTGACCACATCGATCTTGTCTGCGTACTCGGTCGCGATCTCCTCGAGGACCGGGGCGACCATGCGGCACGGGCCGCACCACTCGGCCCAGTAATCGACGATGACCGGCTTGTCGCTCTTCAGGACCTCAGCCTCGAAGGTCTCGTCCGTCACGACCCTGGTCGTGCCCACTTGCGATCACATCCCTTGCTTGCCGTGAATGATTCCTGCCGTGCACCGTGCTGGATTCCGGTACGTTATCCAGAGTGTTCCTTGCTGGCCAGCCAGCGTTCCGCGTCGAGGGCCGCCGCGCAGCCCGTGCCGGCCGCGGTGACGGCCTGCCGGTACGTGCGGTCCACCACGTCGCCGCAGGCGAAGACGCCCTCGATGGCGGTACGCGTGGACGGCTGGTCGACCAGCAGGTAGCCGTCCGGGTCGGTGCCGAGCTGCCCGGCGAACAGCTCAGAGCGCGGATCGTGCCCGATGGCGATGAACACCCCGGTCACCGGCAGCACGTGCTCGGTGCCGTCCTTGGTGCTGCGGATCCGCAGGCCGGTCACCTTGTCGCTGCCGAGAATCTCGGCTACCTGGCTGTTCCACAAGAACGTGATCCTCGGATTGGCCAGCGCGCGTTCCTGCATGATCTTCGAGGCCCGCAGCGTGTCCCGGCGGTGGATCACCGTCACCGACTTGCCGAACCTGGTCAGGAACAGGGCCTCTTCCATGGCTGAGTCGCCGCCGCCGACGACCGCGATGTCGTGACCGCGGAAGAAGAACCCGTCACAGGTGGCACACCAGGAAACGCCGTGTCCGCCGAGCTCCTTCTCGCCTGGCACCCCGAGCTCCTTGTACCTGGAGCCGGTGGCGATGATGACGGCCTTGGCCAGGTAGGTCTCGCTGTCGGTCCTGACCACCTTGGGGGTCGCGGTCAGGTCGACCTCGGTCACATCGTCGGCCACCAGCTCGGCACCGAACCGTTCCGCCTGCTTGCGCATCGAATCCATCAGCTCGGGACCCATGACGGCGTCCGGGAACCCGGGAAAGTTCTCCACCTCGGTGGTCTGCATGAGCGCGCCGCCCGCCGTGACCGACCCCTCGAACACCAGGGGCTTGAGCTCCGCGCGAGCCGCGTACAGCGCTGCCGTATAACCAGCCGGCCCTGATCCGATGATGATCACGTCCCGGACTTCGGTCACCTCTGCCAACCCTTATCAACCCCTCACCTGACTGGCATTCCAGTGAACCGATCCTAGGGCGCGGAGATTCCCGACAGCGTGTCGAGCACCGTATCGCTGGCCGCCGAGCAGCCGGGGGCGGTCACCCAGACCGTGTCGCTGCCCTCGCGGGAGGCGACGATGACGATGGCCGGCTGGCCCTGGAAACGGGCCTTCTCCACCAGGACCGGGATTCCCCGGCTGGAGCCGCCGGTCACCCGGCTCACGCATCCCTTGATCTGCGCGGACGGGGCCCCGGCCGGACCCGCTGGCGCGTGCAGCTCGTGTTCGATCTGGTCCCGCAGGGTGGAGCGCTGGTAGCCGGTGGGGCTGTTGTAGACCTTGAAGGCAGACGACGGCCCGAGCGCGGTACCCGCCTCGGCATGGCTCTCGGCGGCGTTCGCTGGCGCGGCGGCCCGCGCCGCCGCCGACGGCGCTGGCGCGGTTCCCGCTGCGGACGACGCCGCGCCCGAGTTCGCCGGCCCGCCGATGCGGCTGAGCCCGAACCCGACGGCGGCGAGCGCGAGGACGGCCGCAGCCGGGGCCAGCACGCGCACCCTCACCAGCCGTCGGCCGCCGCGCCTGGCCGGCCGCTGGTGCGCGGTACGGTCACGCGAGGCTTCAGCACCGGCCCGTTCGGCATCATGTCTTTCCGCCACCTCGGTGGCGAGCACCGTGTCGAGCCGGTGGGCCACGATATCGGGCATGGCCGGAACCGGAGCCGAGGCGAGCAGGACGGAGATCTCGGCCAGCTGGTCGCTGAGGGCGGCACACTGATCGCAGGCAGCCAGGTGCGTGGTGATCCTCGCGCCCTGGCGCGCGGAGATCAAGCCCTCGCGGTACTCAGCCAGGACTTCGGAGTCCGGATGGCTCATCTGACCCCTCATGCGGTCTCTCCCGCCCGCCTGCGGGGCGCCTTCAGGCATCGCCCTTCCTCGTCGCTCGTGCCTCGCTCGTCAGTCCAGGCGACGCCGCGGCCCTTCAGCTCGCTCATGCGTCTCCTCCCTGCGCAGGTGAGACGCTCTCGCTCGCCGATCGGTTCCCTCCGGCACCCCCCCGCAGGTGCGCCACATGAGGGAGCAGCCGGGCGCGGCCCCTGGCGCAGCGGCTCTTGATCGTGCCGGCCGAGGTGTTCATGATGACGGCGGCGTCGTTGACGGAATAGCCGAGCATGTCGACGAGCACTAGGGCCGCCCGCTGCTCCGGCGGAAGGATCCGCAGCGCGGCGTCGATGTCCAGCCTGGTATCGGTGGCCCGGGCGGCATCGGAGCCCTGCGCCGCCAGGGCTTCGAACGCCTGCTCGCCGGCGATGGACACTGTGGGGCGCACGGCCCTGCGGCGCAGCCGGTCAAGCGAGGCGTTCACCACGATGCGGTGCAGCCAGGTGGTGACCGCGGACTCGCCGCGGAAGTCGGCGGCCCGGCGGAAGGCGGACACCATCGCGTCCTGGAGCGCGTCGGCGGCCTCTTCAGGGTCGCAGACGGTCCGCAACGCCACCGCCCACAGCCGGTCACGGTGCCTGCGGAACAGCTCGCCGAAGGCCTCGCTGTCTCCTGCCACGTGCCGGCGGAGGAGTTCGGCGTCAGAAGGCCGCTCCCCGTTGCTGCCCGGCATGACGCATCAGCCCGACTGGCTCACGGCGAAGCCATGGACGACGACGTTGTAGATCTGCGCCTCGAACTCACCGGCGGCTCCGGCCAGCGGCGGCAGGTAGGTGATCCAGATCAGCACATAGCGGCCGTGCGTCGTGCTGGTCACGTTGAATGTCGTGGTGCCGGCCGCGCTGTTGGTGCTCTGAACCGGCGTGAAGGTGCTCAGCGTGGCCGGGGATGGGGTGTTGTTGTTGCCGATCTCGATCTGGACGTGAGCGCAGCAGGTGCTGCCGAACTGCACCACCACCTGGCTCAGCCGGACCTGCCTGCCCATGTCGAGGATGAGCCCGGTGCCCGGCTTCAGGTTCCCGAAGGCCGGATAGTTCAGGTAGTAGCTGGTATGCCAGTACCTGCCGTGGATCCCGGCGATCGCGTATTGGGCCTCCGTGCCGTTCTCGTTCCCGCCGTCGTTGCCGTAAGCATCGAAGCTGTTCGCGCTGACCGGCTTGAGCACCACCGCCGCCGCGGCAGAAGGGGCCGCGGAGGACGAGGGACCATGGGTCGGCGGCGTGACGCTGGGATGCTGGCCGCTGTGGGCCAGAACCCAGCCGGTCACGCCGGCCGCGGCCAGGACGAATACGACCACCGCGCTGAGGACGACCGCGATCGTGGAGGAGCGCTGGCCAGGCGGCCGGCGCGAGGAGCCGCCGGGGACGGCCCACGGCGCCGGATCTGCCGGCCGATAGGGACCGCCGGGCTCGGCCGGCCGGGCGGCGGGTATCCCGGTAGGTGTGGTGGGCGCGGCCGGAGCCGGCAGCGGGTCTGGCGGGGCGACGCTGGCCAGGGCGTCGGCGAACATGGCCGGCGTGCTGAGCGCCGGCCCGTGGCGGCTCGGCCGCTGGAACAGAGCCTGGCAGGTCAGGGCGTCGATATTCGGCGGGACGGCCGCAGACACCTGCCGCGGCGTACACGGCGTCCCGTCGGTCTCCGGTGCGGGCGGCAGCAGGGCGGGTCCCGACCCGGCCGGGCCCTCGGCCCCGGGCGGCTCGGGAGCCGGAGCCGGGTCACTGGGCCCCGGCCAGTAGCCGGTAAGCGCGGCATACAGCAGCGCGGCCAGGCCGCGGGTATCGGCGAGCTCGGCATTGCCGCCGTCTGCCGCGGAGATCAGGGCCGGGCCCGCCAGGGCGGCTTCTATGCCCAGTCCGGTGATTTTCACGCCGCTGCCGCGAGTCCGGTACAGGCAGGCCGGGCTCAGCCGCAGATGCGCCAGCCCGGCGGCATGCGCGGCCGCCAGGGCCCGGGCGGCCTCGCACATCAGCGATACCGCGAGCGAGGAGTCAAGGGGCCCGTCGGCCAGCATGTCGAGCAGCGACTCGCCGGCCACCCACTCCGTGACCACATAGGCGAGGTCATCCCCGTCTTCTACGTCGAACACCTGGGCCAGACGCGGCTCACTCAGCCGGCTCGCGGCCCGGGCCGCGGTGATCGTCTCGGCGGCCCGCTCGAAGCCCGCGGCGAAAGTGAGCACGGTCACCGGACGGGCCAGGGTCTCATCGGTGGCTTTCCAGTACGTCCAGCCGGTACCCGCGCTCGTCTGGTCGACGAGGCGATACCTCCCCGCCAGGCAGGTTCCCGGTTCGGCCGTATATGTGCTCATAGGTTGACACCCATGCTAATGCCGCCTGCTCTGGCCGCCGAACCTCGCCGCGATGGTCCCGGCGAGGAAACCGAACTCGGCGATCCGCAGCGCCCTGGCGCACAGCGCGTACAGCAGGACCGCGCCGCCCCCGCCGACGACCGTGACCACCAGGCCGTAGGCTGCGCTGGGGTTGTGCAGGACATGCCCGGCGCCGATCATCACGGCCAGCGCGAAGATCAGGCCGGGCACGGTGGCCAGGTGCATCCGGGTCAGGCTGCGGGCGATGTGCCAGCCGTCCAGGCTGCCGACCCGCCGCACCAGCAGGGCCCACCCGGCGACCACCCCGGCCAGGTTGGCGATCCCGTACACGACGGCCAGCCCGGCCACCACGTCCGGGTGCGGCAGCACCGACAGCGCGATGAGATTACCCGCGATGCCGACGCACATGATGAGCACGCCGACCAGGGCCGCCATCCGGCTGTCCTGGAACGAGTAGAAGACCCGCAGCTGCAGCTGGGTGAGCATGTAGGGGACCAGGCCCAAGGAGAACAGGCCGAAGACCTCGCCGATATACCTCGCTTCGGCGGGCGCGTTGCTCCCGTAGGAGAACAGGAACTCCGCCAGCGGCCCGCCGAGCACGAAGAGGTAGATCGCCGCGGGTACCACGAGCACGGACGCCAGCCGGACGCCGATCGAGAAGTCATCCCTGACCAGCGAATAGCGGCGCGCGTTCGCGTGCTCGCTCATCCGGGGCAGCAGTGCCGTGATGACCGAGATGCCCACGATCGCGTACGGCAGCTGGAACAGCTGCCAGGCGATGGAGTACGCGGAATAGCCGTTCGCGCCCTGCGAGGCCCTGTTC
>JASHYW010000691.1 GCA_030042885.1 Streptosporangiaceae bacterium
CCGACTCCACCGGGCACGTGGCCTCTTACCTGCCCTCGCCTGCTGACCTGTCCGCGGCGGTGCTGTCCCGCTGCCCGCTGACCGTCGTGGACCTGGGAAATCTCGGATATACCGAACGGTCCTCGGCGCTTGCCTCCGCGGACTCCGAACTGGCGCGGATCGTGGCGGACCTGGCCCCGGGCACCACCCTGCTCGTCACCGCGCCTGGCGCCACGGTCAAGCCTCCGCACCTGCAGGTGACCCTGGTCAGCGGGCCCGGCTACCAGGCGGGCCTGCTCGAGGCCAGCTCGACCCGCCAGCCCGGCCTGGTGGTGCTCACCGACCTGACCCCGACTGTGCTGGGCTGGCTGGGCCGCGGGGTGCCGTCCGGCGTGGCCGGCGCGCAGCTGACCAGCGGGGCGCGAGGCGGCCTGGCCGCGGCGATCGGGTCGATGGCCGGCCGGGACACCGCCGAGCAGGTCTGGCGGTCCACGCACAACGCGTTCTTCTGGACGTACGCGCTGGCCGACGTGGTGGTGATGGGCGCGATCGGGCTGGTGTTCTGGGGCGCCGCGCCGGAACGCCGCCGGCGGCGGGCGCGGTGGTGGCGGCTGGCCGGGGTGTTTGCCGTCTCGGTGCCCGTGGGCACCTTCCTGGCCGATCTGGTGCCCTGGTGGCGGTGGCCCCATCCGGCGGCCTGGCTGTACGGGGTGGCCGTGGCCTGGGCCGCGGTCACCGGGATCGCGGCCCTGCTGGCCACCAGGCGATCCGGCCGGCTCGCGCCGCTCGGGGTGGTGTGCCTGTTCACGGTGATCGTGCTGGGCCTGGACGTGATGACCGGGTCCCGGCTGCAGATGGAGACGCCGTTCGGGCTGTCGCTGCTCGAGGCGGGCCGGTTCTACGGCATCGGCAACGAGGCGCTGGGCATCTACGGCATCACCGCGCTGTTCGGCGCGGCGTGGCTGGGCCTGGTGGCGCTGCGGCGGTACCCGTCGTCCCGGCGTCCCGCGCTGCTCGCGGTCTCGGCGGTGGGGCTGTTCGCCGTGTTCGCGTCCGGGTGGCCGGGGTTCGGCGGCAAGGTGGGCGGCACGATCGCCATGGTGCCCTGTTTCCTGCTGCTCGGCATGGCCATGGCCGGTATCAGGCTCAACTGGCGCCTGGTGCTGCTGGCCGCGGTCAGCGGGCTCGCCCTGTTCGCGGTGTTCGCGCTGGTCAGCTACTTCACCTCGATCACCGGCACGTCCGACATCGGCCGGTTCGCGGGCGACGTGCTGCACGGCCACGCGGGCGGCCTGCTGCTGCGGAAGATCCACTCCAACATCGGCTCGCTCTCGGTCAACGCGTTCAGCCCGGTCATCCCGATCGTGGTGGTGCTGACCGGGCTGATGCTGTGGCGGCCTTCGTGGTTCGCCCTCAAGACGGTGCCGCTGGCGTACGCGGCCGAGCCGCTGCTGCGCCCGGTGCTGGGCGTGCTGTGGCTGATGCCGGTGCTCGGCTGGTTCGCCGACGACTCGGGCGTGATCGTGCCGGCCGCCGCGCTGCCGCTGGCGCTGCCGCTGGGCATCGCCATCGCGGCCGCCGTCGCGTACCCCGGCTACCAGGCACGCTATCTTGGTACGACCGTCGCCGGGCCCTCCGTCGCTGGTTCCACGGTTCTTCCCGGGTAAGAAAAGCCATCAGTGCAGTACCAGCTCTCCCGCATCGTCGCAGGCCCGTTCCTGCACACGATCTGACGGCCAGGAGTGCGTGCACATGTTCGCCTCCGGCCGCACGGCCGGGCTGGCGGCCGCCCGCCAGCCGGCGGGGGTCCTGACCTGGGGGCGGCCTTAGCCCGTGCACTCGGGGCACAGGCCGAACAGCTCGACCGTGTGCCCGACATCGGTGAAGCCCGCCTCCGCGGCCACCCGTTCCGCCCACTGCTCCACCGCCCGGCCCTCCACCTCCACGCTGCGCCCGCAGCCGCGGCAGGTCAGGTGGTGGTGGTGCACGGTGGTGCCGCACTGCCGGTACAAGGTCTCGCCGCTGGCGTCGCGGATGGCGTCCACGCTGCCCTGCTCGCTGAGCGCCTGCAGGTGACGGTAGACGGTGGCCAGGCCCACGTGCTCGCCCTTGCGCCGCAGCTCGGCGTGGATCTCCTGGGCGCTGCAGAAGCCGGGCAGGCCCGCCAGCGCGGCGGCCAGTGCCTGCGCCTGCCTGGTCCCGCGCGCCCTGGTGCCCCGGGTCCTCCCCGCGGACCCAGCCCGCACGCGCTCGTCCGGCTGCTGCGTCGTCACAGTCGCACGGTACATCGTCGCCGCCGTTCCAGCTAACGCGTCCGCCTCGGGCCGGGCTCCGCGAACGTGTTGCAAGCGAAATTGAGAATCATTATCATTATACTCATTGCAAGGACTCACTCCCTGGATCGAAGGAGTGCCGGCCAATGGGCAAGCGTTGCCGGGTGCTGGCGGCGGTCACGGCGGCAGCCGTGGCGCTGCTGGCGGCCGGCTGCTCGGTGTCCTTCGCCTTCGGCGTGTCCGCCTCCGGCGGGCGCGTGATCGCGGTGGGTGCCGAGAACCAGTACGCGGACGTCATCAGCCAGGTCGGCGGGACGTACGTCCAGGCCAGCGCGATCATGAGCAATCCGAACACGGATCCGCACACCTTCGAGGCCAGCGCGTCCGTCGGCCGGCTGATCAGCGGCGCACAGCTCGTGGTGCAGAACGGCCTGGGCTACGACGCGTTCATGAACACGATCGAGGGCGCCGTGCCCAACCCGGCGCGCAAGGTCATCGTGGTGCAGGAGCTGCTCGGGCTCCCGGACAGCACGCCGAACCCGCACCTGTGGTACAAGCCGGGCACCATGTCCGCCGTGGCGAACGCGATCGCCGCCGCCCTGGCCGCCCTCCAGCCCGCCCATGCCCCGTACTTCAAGGCCAACGCGGCCCGCTTCACCGCCTCGCTGACCGCATGGACAAACGCGCTGGCGAGGTTCAAGGCGAAGTACCCCAGCACACCGGTGGCGACCACGGAACCGGTGGCCGACTACATGCTCCAGGCAGCCGGCGCGGACAACCTGACGCCCTGGGCCTTCCAGGCCGACATCATGAACGGCACCGACCCGTCGCCGCAGGACGTCGCGCTGGAGCGGAGCCTGTTCACGCAGCACAAAGTGACGGCGTTTCTCTACAACCAGCAGGTCACGGACTCGCTGACCGAATCGTTCATCGCGCTCGCGCATGCGAACGGCGTCCCGGTGGTGGGCGTCTACGAGACGATGCCCGTACCCGGGTACCACTACCAGTCGTGGATGCTGGCCGAAATCCAGGCCCTGCAGAAGGCCGTGGCCGACAAGGTATCGACGGAGCATCTATGACGGGCGAACTACTCCGCCTGGACGGCATCGGGGTGCGGCTGGGCGGCCGGGAGATCCTCAGGGACGTCTCGTTCGGCATCCGCCCGGGCGAGTTCACCGGCCTCATCGGGCCGAACGGCGCGGGCAAGACCACGCTGCTGAGGGTCATCCTCGGCCTGCAGCCGGTCACCACGGGCTCGGTGCTCATCGACGGTGCCCCGCGGGCCGCGCGCGAGTCCTCGATCGGGTATGTGCCGCAGAAGCTGGCCATCGAGCCGGATATGCCGCTGCGGGTCAGGGATGTGGTGTCGCTTGGCCTGGACGGCCACAAGTTCGGCCTCCGGCTGCCGTCGCGGGCCCGGCGCGAGCTCGTCGGCGACATGATCGCCGCGGTCGGCGCGCAGCGGTACGCCGACGCGCGGATCGGCGAGCTGTCCGGCGGCGAGCAGCAGCGGGTCATGATCGCGCACGCGCTGATCAGCCGGCCGCGGCTGCTGCTGCTCGACGAGCCGCTGGCCAACCTCGACCTGTCCAGCGAGCAGGGCATCGTTTCGGTGCTCGCCCGCCTGGCCCGCGCGGAGGGCGTCGCCGTGCTGCTCTCGGCGCACGACATGAACCCGCTGATGCCGGTGATGGACCGGATCGTCTACGTGGCCGCAGGCCGGGTCGCGGTCGGCAGCACCGATGAGGTGGTCCAGCCCGAGGTCCTGTCCCGCCTGTACGGCCAGCACGTGGACGTGATCCGGGTGCACGGGCGGGTCCTGGTGGTGGCCGCCCCCGCCGGGGTCGACGACGCGCAGGCGGCAGCAGAGGACGCCTACGGCAGCGACACCGAGCACGCCAGTATCGTGAGGTGAGGCCGTGGGCCGCCTGCTGAGGTACGTCTTCGAGCCCGGCTTCTTCGGCAGCGGGCCGGTGCACGTCGCGCTGGCCGTCGGGACCGTCGTCGCGATCACGTCCGCCGTGGTGGGCGTGTTCACCGTGATGCGCGGGCAGTCGTTCGCCGGGCACTCCCTGGCCGACATCGCCACCACCGGGGGCTCCGGCGCGTTCCTGGTCGGCCTCAACCAGTTCTGGGGCTACCTGGCCTTCGGCGCGGGCGCGGCGGCGTTCATGGAGATGATCGGCATCCAGCGGCGCCGGGACCGTGACGTGGCCACCGGGGTGGTGCTGGGCGCCGCCCTCGGCCTGGCCGCCCTGTTCCTCTACCTGGGCACCCAGTACAGCTCCACCACCGGCGCGTCGTTCACCATCTTGTTCGGCTCCATATTCGTCATCACCCCGTCCACCGTCCCGGCCCTGATCGCCTCCGCCCTGCTCGCGCTGGCCACGGTCGTGACGCTGGCCCGCGTGCTGCTGCTGAGCTCGCTGAGCCCGGACATCGCGGCGGCGCGCGGCGTGCCGGTCCGCGCGGTCGGCGCAGCCTTCCTCATGGCCCTGGCCGTGTCGGTGGCGCTGTCGGCCATGATCATCGGCGCCGTGCTGAGCACCGCGCTGCTGATCGGCCCGGCCGCCACCGCGCTGCGCCTGACCCGGGGTCCGGTGCGGGCGGCGGCCGCGGCGGCGGGCATCGGCGTGGCGGCGGTCTGGCTCGGCATCCTGCTGGCCTACGACAGCTTCTACTGGCCCCCCGTCGGGCGAGGCTGGCCGGTCAGCTTCTTCGTGGTGACGCTCATCGTCGGCAGTTACCTGGTCACCTTCCTGCGGCGGCACGGCGGCCGCCGGGCCCCGCAGGAAACCCCGGACGCGGAGCAGGCATGTTCTCCGGCCTGATGCTGAACACCTGGGTCGCGGCGACCGCGGTGGCGATGATCGCCGGGGTGACGGGCTTCTTCGCAGTGCTGCGCGGGTCGACGTTCGCGGCGCACGCGATACCCAACGGCGCCTTTGCCGGGGCGGCCGGGGCCAGCCTGCTCGGGCTCAACCCGTTCGCGGGCCTTGCGGTCTTCTCGGTGGCGGGCGCGCTCGGCATCGCCGGGCTGAGCCGCCGCGCCCGGAGCGACGTCGCCACCGCGCTCACGTTCGTGATGATGCTCGGGGTCGGCGCGCTGTTCGTGAGCTGGAGCACCGAGTATGCCCAGGAAGCGTATTCGCTGCTGTTCGGCGAGGTGTTCGGGGTCGCCCCGGACGAGGTGCTGCCCATCCTCGGGCTGGGCGTGATCTCGATCACGGCCATCGCCGTGATGTTCCGGCCGCTCATGCTGTCCTCGGTGCTGCCCGAGGTGGCCGAGGCGCGCGGCCTGCGCGCCCGCCGGATGGACCTGGCGTTCCTGCTCGTCATGGCCCTGGCCACCAGCATGACCGTGCCCGTGGTCGGCGCGCTGCTGATGTTCAGCTTGATGATCGGCCCGGCTGCCGCGGCCAGGTCCCTGACGGCCCGGCCGGTGCTCGCGATCGTCCTGTCCGTGGCCATCGCGCTGATCACCGTGTGGGCCGGCATCGCCCTCTCCTATCAGTCCAGCTGGCCCCTAGGCTTCTTCGTCGGCGCGATAGGCGCCGCCTTCTTCCTAGCGGGCCGCGCCTATCGCGCGGCCATAACGCGGTCCGCGAGGGGCCTGGAGGCCCCTCCGGCCGCGTGATACTACGGGCAGGTACCGCAGCGGGGCGCGAAGCGCAGCGGGGGTTCCGGGGGGTCGTCCCCCCGGGCCGGCACAGCAGCGGGGGGTTCCGGGGGGTCGTCCCCCCGGGCCGGCACTGCGTACCGTAGGTACGTGAACCGGCTAAGAGATTCGACGAGCCCCTACCTGCTGCAGCACGCGGACAACCCGGTCGACTGGTGGCCTTGGGGCGAGGAGGCGTTCGCCGAGGCCACCCGGCGCGACGTTCCCGTCATGCTCTCGGTCGGCTACGCCGCCTGTCACTGGTGCCACGTGATGGCCCACGAGTCGTTCGAGGACCCGGAGACGGCCGCGCTGCTCAACGAGCATGTGGTCGCGGTCAAGGTGGACCGGGAGGAGCGGCCGGACGTGGACTCGGTCTACATGACCGCGACCCAGGCCATGACCGGCCAGGGCGGCTGGCCGATGACGGTGTTCATGACGCCGGACAAGGAGCCGTTCTTCTGCGGGACCTATTTTCCCCGTGACCATTTCAGGCAGCTGGTGCTGAACATCTCGCGGGCCTGGCGCGACCAGCGTGAAGGCGTGACCGGCCGGGCCCGGCAGGTCACGGCCGCGCTGGCCGAGAACGCCGTGGCCATCGCCCATGCGCTGCGGGCCGGCGGGGGCCAGAGCGACGCACGGTTCCGCGAGGTCGCGCAGGCGTCGGTGAGCGCCCTCGAGCGGGACTACGACGCGGCAGCGGGCGGATTCGGCCGCGCGCCGAAGTTCCCGCCGTCGATGGTCCTGGAGTTCGTGCTGCGGTACCACCGGCGGACCGGGGCGCCCGCTGCGCTGCGGATGGCCGAGGGCACCTGCGAGGCGATGGCCCGCGGCGGCATGTACGACCAGCTCGGCGGCGGCTTCGCCCGGTACTCTGTGGACGCGGCCTGGGTGGTGCCGCACTTCGAGAAGATGCTCTACGACAACGCGCTGCTGGCCCGCGTCTACCTGAACCTGTGGCGCGCTACCGGGTCCGAGCTCGGCCGCCGGGTGGCCATGGAGACCTGCACGTGGATGCTGGACGAGCTGCGCACGCCCGGCGGCGGGTTCGCGGCCTCCCTGGACGCCGACAGCGAGGGCGAGGAGGGAAAGTTCTACGTCTGGCG
>JASHYW010000692.1 GCA_030042885.1 Streptosporangiaceae bacterium
GGAAGCGCTTCTCATCGGTCAACTGGGTCCAGTCGTAGGTACGGGTGACCCGCGTGCGAGACGATCCGGCCGGCCGAAGGGCCAGGTTGTCGTTGCCGTCCCAGCGCGGCTGCTGAGCCGGATCCGCGATCAGCTCGAAGATCCGCACTCCGACGGCCGCCAGCGCCTCGGGAAGCCCGATTCTGCGCGGCCGGTAATGGGCGTCGGCCTCGGGGCAGGAACCCATGCCCGTGTCGAACAGGATCACCCCCTGGGGTGGCTGACGACGTAACCAAGGCAGGGTTCGACCCGCGGGCCGCCGCCCGTCCCGGTCTCCTCCGCTGGCCGCACGAAGTAGCCGAAATGAACGCGCCGCACCGTAACGTCAGCCATTCCGCCATACTCGCAGATCACCAGCATGAGCACGGCGAGCGAGCCCGGATCGGCTGGTCAAAGGTCAGCGCGGATGTTACGCAGGGCGGTCTGCATGTCGGCAGCTGTGGAGAAGCGGTCAGCGCTGGCTGGGGCGCATGCCTTGATGAGAAACTCCGCGAGGGCAGGGTTGAGGTCAGGGCGGATTGTTTTCGGGTCGGTCACCGGTACCCCGGCCGTGGGCTTGGCATTCGGGTACGGGTGGTGGCCGTTGCAGAGGAGCCGGTAGAGCAGTACGCCGACGGCGAACAGGTCGGTGGAGACGTCCCAGCGTGTGTGGCCGGCGTCGGGTGGCTGGTACGGCGGTGTGCCGGACTGCGTATGCACCGGGTCGCCGACCCGGGAGGCGATGTTGAAGTCAAGCAGTTTCGCTCCCGTGCGGGTGAGCATCACGTTGAGCGGTTTGATGTCGCGGTGGACCAGCCCTTGGTCCTTCAGTTCCATCCACTCGTTCGACTCGGCGTCCGACAGGTCGCCTGCGCGACGTTTAGCATCCAGCTGCCCCAGGCGCGCCGCATCGGGGTGAAAGGCGACGAGCGCGTCTAGCAGGTCGAGGGCCACATCTACTGCCTCCCGGTCGCGGAGGCGCTTCTTCCCGGCGACGAACTCATCGAGTGACTCCCCGTCGATGAACTCGGTGATGAGATACCAGTCGCCGGCGCTGGTCTTGCCGGCCCAGAAGACCTCCACCACGTTGGGATGATGGATTTTCCGCAGGGCGCCGATCTCGCGGCGCACCGCCTCATACCCGGCGGCGCTGTCGAAGAGCTTGAGCGCTCGCTCCTGCCCCTCGACGTCATCGCGCACGCGATAGACCTTCGAAAAGCTGCCATGCCCGACGACCTGGAGAATCTCGAAGCGGCCCTCGAGGACGTCGCCGACAGCGTAGTCAGCAGCCTTGGACCCACCCGAGGATCGCACCTCTGCCGGGCCGGGTTCCGGGAGCGCCCGGCTGCCGCCTGAGGGCGGTGCAGCGGCCGGCGCCCCGGGGAGATCGTTGCGTTGTCCAGATGTGAGCGGCCTGGTGTGGCGCGCATCTCCGGCTCCAGCGGAGTCCACCTGCACATGCCGGATTCCCCCGACGGCGTACACCAGGCACGGATGCAGGACGTACGTATCTACGTCTGGGGGGACATGAAACTGCTCGACGTCGCCCATGGAGTAGAACCGGCGCCGCCCGGTCTCGTCGACATACCCGAGCAGGCCGTTCTGCCACAGGACGGAGGCGAGGTCCGTCGCCTCCTGGAAGTGCAGATCCGCCACTTCCTGCAGGGCCACCAGATCCGCACGCGAGAACCGGTCGACGCCGATCATCCGGACGAAAGAGCGAACATCCTCCTGCACGCCGCTGATATAGGCCTGGGTGCTGGTGAACAATTCGGAGTAGTTGTGCAGGGCGGCGTTCTCGGGCATCAGGTCCGACGAGATCTGGTTGGCGCACTGCGCGAGCTGGGAATCGCCGAACCGCTTGGCGCGGCGCTGCACCACCCCCACCAGAGCCGCCGACGGCAGGCCCTCGTGGCCAGCCTGCTTCTGCCGCAGGACCTCCTCGCTCAGCTCATTGCCGAGCGAGATGATGTCGCGCGGGATCAGCCTGGTGTGGCTGAGCAGGTAGTCCTCGATCGTTCCGCCGCCATCGGGTCCCGGCCAGCTGCCGTCCACCCCGAGCCAGTCGCCGATCGTGGGAGGGCCGCTGGTGGCGCGCCGCATCAGCAGTGACGGCGGCAGCCGGGCCAGTTTTTGCCCAAGCAGATAAAGCAGCGAGCCCCGGTCCCAGTTCAGCACGCGTATGTGCGGTTCGTTGTAGTACCGCGGCGCATGTTCTGACCGGTACACAGACGACATGACGATGTCGCGGATGCAGACCACGACATGCAGGCGGCCGCCCAGCCTGTGGTCGCGGAGCAGCCGCATGACCTGATAGAACAACCCCTCCTGACACTTCAGCCAGTACATCGGGGCGTGGCTGAACTCCTCGTCCACCGCGTCAAGATAGAAATAGATCGGCTTGCACTGGCCGACCACCTCGCCCAGCAGATCCTCCAGGTCGTCCCAGAGCGGATCGTCGAGGTACGTGGACAGCTGATGGGCGGTTTGCCGCTGATTGATGATGTCGCGCACCTGGCTATAGATCGTCCGGGGCCGGCGGAAGTCATCGAGCAGCCGCTCATACGACTGCTCGATCTCGTCGGCCTGCTCCTCGCGCACCTGCTGACGCAACTCGGGACGGCGCAGCAGGTGCGAAGCCAGCGACCGCATGATCGCGCGCTCCCAGATCTGCATCCACTTCTCGACCAGGACACGATCCGAGAACCACTGGCAGGCCTTCACCACGACCTCGGTCTTCGGCAGGCTCTGCTCCGGGGCATGG
>JASHYW010000693.1 GCA_030042885.1 Streptosporangiaceae bacterium
TCAGATACCACCACCGGATCGGACCTATGTACCTGGATCAATGGGCCATGGCGGTGGCGGCCGTGATCACCGTCCTGTCGGCCTGGAGCTATCTCAAGAACCTTCCGGCCCTGCTCAAGAGCACCGGGCTCAAGGGCGCCGGCCAGTGACCACCGCGGGCGCGGCTCCGGTCCTGGTCACCGGCGGGAGCGGATTCATCGGCGGCGCCCTGGTCGACGCGCTGGTGGCGGTCGGCCGGCCGGTGCGGGCGCTGGCCAGGTCCGCCGACGCGGCCCAGGCCCTGCGCGGCCGGGGTGCCGAGCCGGTGACCGGAGACGTACTCGATCCCGGCAGCCTGGCCCGCGCCGTCCAGGGCTGCTCGGTCGTGTACCACGCCGCGGGCGTGAACGCGTTCTGCCTGCCCGATCCCACGCCCATGGAACGGGTCAACGTGGACGGATCGGCCAACGTGGTCGCCGCGGCCGCCGACGCCGGCGTCAGCAAGATCATCTACACCTCGTCCGCCGCGGCGCTCGGCGAGGTACCCGGCACGGTCGGCAGCGAGAGCTCGCCGCACCGCGGCTGGTTCCTGTCCGAATACGAGCGGACGAAGTACCTGGCCGAGCAGCGGGTGCTGCACGACGCGGCCGAGCGCGGCGTGGAGGTCGTGTGTGTCAGCCCGTCGTCGGTCCAGGGCCCCGGCCGGCTGCACGGCACCGCCCGGCTGCTGCTCGCCTACCTCAACGGCACCATGAAGTTCCTGGTGGACACCAGGATGAGCTTCCTGGACATCGCCGACTGCACCGCCGGTCACCTGCTCGCGGAGCAGCACGCCAAGCCCGGCGAACGGTACGTCCTGAACGGGGCCACCTTCACCACCCGCGAGCTGATCGGCATCGTGGCCGGCGCTACCGGGATCACGCGGCGGGTCAGGTGGCTGCCCGGCTGGGCGGCGATGGCGGCCGCGGTCGTGGTCGAGGCGGGGGCGCGGGCGGCGCGGCGCAAGCCGCCGGTCTGCCGGGAAATGATGAGAACGCTGCTGAACGGGCACATTTACGATGGATCCCGCGCCGAGCGGGAACTCGGGCTGCATTACACCCCGGTCGAGGAGACCATTACCAGGACCCTGCGCTGGTACTCGGAGAACGGCTATCTCACCGTCGGCCGGCGATAGGCCAGGGGACTGACGTGAAAAGCCACACGCGCCGTCGGCGCCGGGAGGGGTTATGGCCCGTAAAGGCGATCGGCTGCTGCCGCAGAGATTCGGGGCCGGAGTCGCGCGGGGCTTCTTCCTGAACGGCGCGCTCCGCCCGGCGATCAGGCATTATGTGCATCCCGAGGTCACCGGCCTGGAAAACCTGGCCGACCTGAGCCCGCCGCTGATCCTGGCGGCGAACCACTCCAGCCACATGGACACCCCGTTGATCCTGAACAGCCTGCCCAAGGAACTGCGTCACCGGACCCTGGTCGCGGCGGCGTCTGATTATTTTTTCTCCAGCCGCATGCTCGGCTTGTTCGTCTCGGTGGCGATCGGCGCGGTCCCGATGGACAGGCGCACAACGTCCAAGCAGACCATGGACAAGGTCGATCAGCTGCTGGAGCAGGAATGGTGCCTGATCATCTACCCGGAGGGCAGCCGGACGCTGGACGGGCGGCTGTACCGGGGCAAGACCGGGATCGCGCGGCTGGCGCTATCGGCCCGGGCTCCCATCGTGCCGGTGGGGATCGTCGGAACCTACAACGCCATGCCGGCCGGCCGTTCCTGGCCCAAGACCGGTCATGTGCAGGTGCATTTCGGCAAGCCGCTGACGTTCGACCGCTACCGGCTCGGGGTGGCTGACCAGCTGGTGCTGCGGGCGATCACCGACCAGGTCATGTACGAGATCATGATGCTCACCGGCCAGACCTACGTGGATGAGTACGTGACCAGCGTGAAGGCGAGGCAGTCGCGGGCCGGCTCGGAGACCGGCCAGGATACTGGCGACGCGGCCGGCGGGGATGCCCCGGACGAGGCCGATGACATGTCCGACGAGGTGCCTCAGGACTGATCGCCGGTTCGCCGCGCCGTCCATCGGCCCGGGGATCTCCAGCCTGGTGCTCATTGCCTGCTACCTGGCCTTCGTGCCGCTGGACAAGGGGCTCCCGCTGTCCCGGCTCCTGGTCATCGTGGACACAAACCCCCGTTCTGACCGAGGTAGCTGTCCACGATTCTGCTCGCCGCCTCCGCCCCTCACCGCGGGCCCGGTGCCATCGGGACCGAGGGCACCCAGGCCCCGGTGGCTGCGGCATGCGGCGCGGTCTGGGAGACTGTGAGGGTTGTTCAGAAGCGGCTAGCGGGCATGCGCCTGCTGGCCCGTGCGAGCGGTCGCTGCAGGTCAGCGACGAGAACCGTGCGGGAACCTGAATAACCCGGACTATTCGATAAGACACTGTGAGCCTGATGGAATACGTGATCCTGATCATCATCATCGCCATCCTGGCCGTGGTGGCCGGCGGATGGCTGCTGTTCGTCCGGCCTGGCCGGGGGCGCGTCCCGGCACCGCCCGGCCAGCCTCCGGCTCCGCCCCCGTCAGCGCCCGGGGGCGGCGGGGAAACGGGTGCCGAGACAGCGGAGGCCGGGGCAGCGCCGGCCGCCCCGGCCGGGGTGCTGGAGATCGAGCGGCCGCCGCCGTCCGCGGGGCGGATGGTGCGGCTGCGGGCCAGGCTGGCCCGCTCGCAGACCTCGGTGGGGTCGGCGCTGCTGAACCTGCTGTCCCGGGACCGGCTGGACGACGAGACCTGGGACGAGATGGAAGAGGTGCTCATCACGGCCGACGTGGGCGTGGCGCCCGCCCGGGTGATGGTGGACGACCTGCGGACCCGGGTCAAGGTGCTCGGCATGCGCGGGCCGGACGAGGTCCGCGAGCTGCTGCGGGCCGAGCTGCTGCGGCAGCTGGGCGACGAGGACCGGTCGCTGCGCGTCTCGCCGCACGGCGGCATCCCCGCGGTGGTGCTCATGGTGGGCGTGAACGGCACCGGCAAGACGACGACCTGCGGGAAGCTTGCGCGGGCGCTGATCGGGGACGGGCACACCGTGCTGCTCGGGGCGGCCGACACCTTCCGGGCGGCCGCGGCCGATCAGCTCCAGACGTGGGGCGAGCGGGTGGGGGCCAAGACGGTGCGGGCCGACCGGGACGGCGCCGACCCGGGCAGCGTGGCGTTCGAGGCGGTCAGCGAGGGCATCGAGACCGGGGTCGAAGTGGTGATCGTGGACACCGCGGGGCGGCTGCACACCAAGGTCGGGCTGATGGACGAGCTCGGCAAGGTCAAGCGCGTGGTGGAGAAGAAGGCCACGGTCGATGAGGTACTGCTGGTGCTCGACGCGACCACCGGGCAGAACGGGCTGCGGCAAGCGCGGGTGTTCGCCGAGGTGGTCAACATCAGCGGCATCGTGCTGACCAAGCTCGACGGGACGGCCAAGGGCGGGATCGTCATCGCGGTGCAGCGTGAGCTGGGCGTTCCGGTCAAGCTGGTCGGCCTCGGCGAGGGGCCCGATGACCTGGCGCCGTTCGACCCTGGCGCGTTCGTCGACGCCATCCTGGGCTGACCCCCGAGAGGACCCCCTCCGGTCCGGGGTTCGCGGGGTGCCCCGCGTGTCCGGGGGGTTCGCGGGGGTGTCCCCCGCGCGTGACGAAACATGGATGTAACACGCGCCTGAGGTGTTTCACGTCGCCGACACACGCCGACAGGCTCGGTGAAACCTCGGCGCCGGAGGGTCGGTACAGGACTGGCGAAGGGACACCCGCACGATGAAGCTCATCACCGCTGTCATCAAGCCGTTCAAGCTGGACGACGTCAAGGCCGCGTTGCAGACGTTCGGCGTCCACGGCCTGACCATCACCGAAGCGAGCGGATACGGCCGGCAGCGAGGGCACACGGAGGTATACCGCGGCGCCGAGTACCAGGTCGACCTGGTGCCGAAGGTCCGCGTCGAGGTCCTGTGCGAGGACGAGGACGCCGAGGACCTGATCGGCGTGATAGTCAAGGCGGCGCAGACCGGCCGGATCGGCGACGGGAAGGTCTGGTCGGTCCCGGTGGAGTCGGTGGTCCGGGTCCGCACCGGCGAGCGCGGGCCTGACGCGATCTGACCCGCGACCCATGAGCGCTGAAGGTGACGCCGTGACGGGGGCACGGGGAGGTGGGCGGGTCCCCGGAGGTGCGCGAGCAGCACCGAGCGGTCTGGGCGATGCGACCACGCCATGATCTCGTTCGCCGCGGACCGGGCTCGCCGGACGGCTCAGATCGACCGCTGGCTGGCTGACCTCCTGGGCGCCGAGCCCGGCGTGGCCCTGGTCGCGGTGGGCGGGTACGGCCGCCGGAAACTGCTCCCCCGCAGTGACCTGGACGTCGTGCTGCTGCACGGTGGCCGCGGCGACATCGCGGGCATCGCGGACCGGATCTGGTATCCGGTGTGGGACTCCGGCGCCGAACTCGACCACGCGGTCCGGACCGTGCCGCAGGC
>JASHYW010000694.1 GCA_030042885.1 Streptosporangiaceae bacterium
AACATTGGCAACTGGCCAGCTCGGCGGCCGCCAGATGGACCGCTGGCAGATCGAGGTCACTGGCGGCGCTAGGGTGTGGTACCTGATCGACGACGGCCGGCGCACGGTCTGGCTCGTCCATGCTGGCGCCGGTCACCCGAAAGTTACCTAGTAGCGCCCGCCCAACCCATTACCGCAGCAGAGCTTGCCCGCACAACGCTGCACGCTGGCGCTGAGCTTCGCGGCCCAGAACGCCGTCACGGCGCTGCGGATGGACGCCGGGTGGCCGCTGCCCGACGGCCAGCCGACCGAGCCAGCCGCCGGCCGCGGCATGGTCACCCTGCCTGAGCTCACTGCCCACGAGCGCATCCAAGCCCGCCGGCTGGAACCACGAGAGCGTCGGGAAGCGCAGGGCTGGGGGTAACGCCCGGGCGGATGCCTGCAGCGCGCGCTTCAGCTAGGCCGCACTCCCGGGTCAGGCTCGCATCTGGCCCGGGGTGTACCACGGCCCGTTCGGATACCGCTCAGCATCAGCGCCAGGGTGACCAGGCGCTGCTGGACGCCGTCGTGCAGGTCGCGTTCGATCCGGCGGCGTGTCTCGTAGATGGAATGGCTAGCTGTCAGCCCCTTCAACACCTGCCACCTAGCGGCCCTACGCTAGAGGAACAGGGTATCGAAGGTGCTGCCGTCGAGCGCTGGGGCATGCTCGAGGATGCCGCGGACGAAACGGCCGACGTGCTGGTACACCTCACGGCTGGCGTCGGCCCAGGGCATCAGGATCGGGAACACGTGGAACATGCCGGGTGCCTCGTGCGCATGTGTGGGCACCCCGGCCTGGCGCAGCCGGCCGGCGAACCGGCGGATCGGGTCACGGAACATCTCATCAGCTCCCCAGCACATGCACGTCGGAGGGAACCCTTCCAGGTCGGCATTGACGGGAGATACGTAGGCGCTCGATGCGTCGACCCCGTGAAGGTAGGACGCGGTGGGGATATTCCAGGGAAGGATGTCGTACTTGGCGTTGCCGGTGACGGAGGGCTCGTCCAGGCGGAGGTCCACTTCGGGTGAGAAGAGGATCAGCCCTGCCGGGCGCACCACCTCGACGTGGGAGGGAGCGGCCAGGAGGAGAGTGTTAGCCAGGCCTCCGCCGCCGGAGTCGCCGGCCACGAGCAGATGCTCCGCGGGAATCCCGCGCTCCACCAGCGCCCGCGACACGGCGGCGGCGTCCTCCACTCCTGCCGGAAAGGGGAACTCGGGGGCCAGGCGGTAGTCGGCGACGAACACGGCACACCCGGTCTGGTGGCACAGCCGGGCCGTGAAGAACGCGTACATGGTGGGGGACGTACCGATGTAGCCGCCCCCGTGGAGGTAGAGCACGACGCCTCTGGGGGGCTGGTGGCGCGGCCAGTACAAGATCCCTGGGACCCCGCCGAGCTCCGTCTGGCGGCTCTGCACGTCAAACCGGCGCACCACGGGGCGCATGACGGCGCGGCAAAGCTCATCGACGAGGAGCTCCATCGACCGGAACTCGGGGATGGGCAACGATGTCATGTAGCCCATGAAGGAGCGGATCGTCTCCCGGGTCACCGCCGTGCCCAAGTTCGACAGCGGTGCCGAACCTCCGGACAACGGGCGGCGGAAGGGCACCCGGGCCAGAGCCGCGGCCATCTGCTGGGCGAGCAGGATGGTGTCGATCGCCGCCACTGGGGCGGTTGCCGTCTTGACCCCCGGTCTTCTCGCCATGACCATCGCGGTGTCGACCTCCTCAGTGGCGGCGCCGCCGACCGTCCTGTGCGGCAGTTCGCGGGGATACCTGATCATCCGCCGTGGCCGCCTACCTGCTGGCCCGCAGCCTACCCCGGCTGGTGTGACGGCGGCGCGCACCGCACGGTCCGGCGCCGCGGCCCGGGCTCACGCCCGCGACCGTGCTTATCCACGTATCGCCCCTTTTATTACGCGCCACGTGCACCACGGTCGTTCGGGACAAAGGTCTTCAGGCCGAACGGACCGGGGTTCACGTCCGGCCCCAGGTCAATCGCCACGTCGCTGACGCCGTACTCGTTCCTGCAACCCCGGCCCGGTCAGCGGGACAGGTCGGTGACCGCTGCGGCTGCGGCGCCGGCGGCGGCGGCCAGGAATGCGGCCACGGCCGCGCGCTGCCCGGCGGGGACCTCGGCCGCGATCACGCGGACCCGGGAGTGGTAGGCGGTCAGGCCCTCCGGCGTGCTGGCCGCCGCTTGCGGCGACAGTTCGATAGCACGTAGCGCCGGTCGCCGGGCCCTGTCAGGCCGGCGCAACCTGGAGATCCACGACCGGCTATGGGGCGGCCGCCGCGCCCGGACCCGCATCGCCGAGGTCGCCGGCGCCCTGGGCCTCAGCGAGAGCCTCAGCCATGACCACCATCGCCATGCAGGCCAGCCGGGAGACCGCTACCGGTGCGTTTGGCCA
Source organism: Streptosporangiaceae bacterium (assembly GCA_030042885.1). The sequence continues at coordinate 2,428 of JASHYW010000694.1, forward strand.
ACACGTGCGGTCAATAGGACCATTACTCCGGTTGACGGTTACGATCTCGGGATGGCCGGGGATGTGCCGGCGGCCACCTCAGATGCGGAGAAGAACCCGCCGGGTACCTTTGCGCAGCGCTGGCTGGCACGGCTGAGTTTCGTGTTCACCGCCGCGGCGGTCGCGATCGTGCCGGTCTTTGCCGGCCTGAAGAGCCTGGCGATGCTGGCCGTGGGACTGAGCGCCGTCGCGGTGAGCCTGGCGTCCGGGTACCTGTTCCTGGCTCGTCGCGGGCTGCTGCGCTGGCTGTCGCTCGCGGTCTTCGTCCTCACGCCGGTCGCGGTCATCGTAGTGTATGCGTTCGTCCGCCTGCTATGGGTGGCGCTCGCGGCGGCGGCCGGGTGGCTGCTGGCCGGGACCACCGCGCGCCTGGCCCTGGCCCTCAACCGGGCGGACTGGAGGATGCCGGAACACCCGGTGGAAAAGCCCGCCGCGCGCCCGTTCCTGATCATGAACCCGAAGTCGGGCGGCGGCAAGGTCGTACGGTTCGCGCTGCAGCGCGAGGCCGAGCATCTCGGTGCCGAGGTGTTCTTGATGAGCGGACCGGAGCCGGTCGATGTGGCCGAGGTGGCCCGCAAGGCGGTGGCCGCAGGCGCCGACCTGCTGGGCGTGGCCGGCGGCGACGGTACCCAGGCCCTGGTAGCCGGTGTCGCGGCACGGCACAGCCTGCCCTTCGTGGTGATCCCGGCCGGTACCCGCAACCACTTCGCGCTCGATCTGGGCCTGGACCGTGACGACCCGGCGGCGAGCCTGGGCGCGCTGTCCGATGGCGTCGACCTGCACGTCGACCTGGGTGAGGTCGGTGGCCGGCCGTTCGTGAACAACGCGTCGTTCGGCGCGTACGCCGAGATCGTCCAGACGCCCGCTTACCGTGACGACAAGGTCGGCACCACGCTGGACGTGCTTCCCGAACTGCTGCAGGGCCACCGCGGCGCGCGTCTGGCCGTGCACGCGGCGGGCATGCAGATCAGCGCGCCGCAGGCCGTCTTGGTATCGAGCAACCCATACGGCACCGCGGACCTCGCCGGGCTGGGCCGACGGGTGCGGCTGGACCGCGGTGTGCTCGGCGTGGTAGGCGTCACGGTGGACAGCATGCTGCAGGCCGTGGCCCTGCTCGGCGGCCGGCGTTCCGACGGCCTGGCCGTGCTGACCGCGAAGGAGGTCACCGTGACCTCCGACACGCCGCAGATCCCGGTCGGCGTCGACGGTGAGGCGCTGTCGATGCCCGTGCCGGTCGTGTGCACGATCCGCCCTGGCGCGCTCCACGTCCGGGTGCCACGTGACCGCCCCGGCGCCACCCCGCCGGAGCCCCCGGTGACCTGGACCCGCCTGTGGCGCCTCGCCGCCTCGCATCGGCACCGATAAGCGCTACGCGGCGCGCTGTTATAGGGCGGCCCTATGGCTTGACAGTCATTCACCACTTTCCAATCGCGGCCCGGCTCGATTGGACTGGCGCATCAGGAAGGTAAGCCCGCCTGGCCAGTCATCGGAAGGGATGCAAGCAATGAGCCAGACCAAGGAGATCCGCAAGTCGGTAGAGGACGAACTCATCTTCGACCCGCTGGTCGAGGCGTCGGACATTGGGCTCGCGATCTGCAAGGTTATCCCCTGACCGCCGCGCACGGTATCGGCCGAAATCATGAGGCCATCGACAGCCGGTCTTGGAGTCATACAGAGCCTGCCCGCGCGCCCGCGCCGCCCGCCCAAGCCAGTGGCTATGCCCTTATTGGTCTCAGATGTTGGCCGGACACGGTGCGGTCGCCGTCTACTGGTAGCGCGTCGACCTGGAGCGAGGCCCATGGCAAACCGTCGAACTTTCCCAGGCCATATCTCGATCCGACGGCAGTCGAGCCCTCTCGACGTCGTGATCGCCCTCGTTGTCGTGGCCGCCTTCTACGGGATCGCGCGGATCAGCGAATCCCTGAGCGTCAACCTAACCCCCCGGTGCGATTCCATCGCAGGTTCCGACCGGGATCAGTCACGTCCCGTACTACGCGGCGTGCTCGCTGCTGCGGATGTTCACTGCCCTGGCCGCCTCGACAATCTTCACCTTTGTCTACGGGACGGCCGCGGCCCGGCTCCGGCGGGCCTCCAAGCTGCTCGTCGCGATACTGGACATCCTCCAGTCGGTGCCCGTGCTCGGGTTCCTCACCTTCACGGTCGTGTTCTTCCTCAGGGCGTTCGGGACGGGGGGCGGCCTTGAGGCAGCGGCCGTGTTCGCCGTGTTCACCTCGCAGGCCTGGAACATGACGTTCAGCTTCTACCACTCGCTGATCAGCGAGCCTACCGATCTGGACGAGGCGGCTCGCCTGTACCGGCTGACCAAGTGGCAGCGTGGTGGTCTGGGGATCCCATCACCTGTCCGCTACCGGGCTCGGCGCGTACATCGCCGAGGCCTCCAGCTCGGCCGCACTGGATCATTTCGCCAAGGTGCTGACCGGCGTCATCGTCATGAGCCTGTACGTGGTCCTGGTGAACGTCCTGTTCTGGCGGCGCCTGTACCGCCTGGCCGACTCTCGTTTCACGATCTGAGACAGGACCGATCACGATGCAGCCCACGGCTACAACCCCGCCGACCGCACGCGCCGGGACCGTTCGGGATCATTGCCTGTGTACCGAACGGACCGTGGTGCTTCTCAAGCGTGAATGTGCCCGTCGTCCGTGCGCCTACTGCCCGCGCAGATGTCGCCGGTCTTGCCCGCGTGCCTGCGGGCCGTGCTCAGGCCGCCCAGCGCTTGTGTGCCGGTCTCTTCCTGGCCCGCCTGGTCGGCGATATGGCCGGCGATCGGTTCTTCCCAGATGCTGCGGCCGATGGCGAACCCCATGAAGCCGTCCACCGGCGCCGCTAGCGTGAGCCAGTGGTCCAGCCGCGTAGCCGGAGCATCGCGCCGGAGCACGATCGCGCCGATGTGGCCGCGCCCGCCCGTCTGGATCTGGGCCATCGGTAGCCGGTACCAGCAGCTCGTACAGTAGCGGCACCCCGCGCACGCGAAGCGCGTCGCTGACGAACGACTCCCGGTGATCCATTGCCATGATCAGCAGCGGATCCCCCGGCGACGAGCAGCGTCCATGCTCTCCCATGGCTCGATCCTCTGGCCCGTCGCCATTCCAGCCAAAGAACCGTGTCCTACCCCGCGATCGATGGCGGCTATCCGTTATCGGCGAGCACTCCCCGGGCGAGGCAGGTACCGCGGGCTCCCGCAAATTGCCCTAGCCTATGGCACGACAGTCCTCGTCACCTTGCGCTGACGGCCGTGCAGGCGGATTACATGGACAAGACACCGGTGAGAAAGGCGGAGCCAGATGCGCCGGTCAGACTGGTTGACTTTTCGGCCGTGGTGCTGATCATCGCGGGGATCCTGGGGTGATCGATGCGATCTGGGCCACCCGGGTACCACGATGGGGGTGGCCCGGTCGCTTACACGCTGTGGCAGCGGTTCTTGCGCTTTGACCCCGGCGAGGCTCGCTGACGTGGTCCGTGAACCGTGGAGAAAGGCAGAAGAAAATGACTTTGACGGAGCAGGGGCCGCTGACCAGCAGCGAGCTCGACGCTATCGACGCCTGGTGGCGCGCCGCGAACTACCTGTCGGTGGGGCAGATATACCTGATGGCCAACCCGCTGCTGACCGAGCCGCTGCGGCCGGAGCACATCAAGCCGCGGCTGCTCGGCCACTGGGGCACCACGCCGGGGCAGAACATGATCTACGCGCACCTGAACCGGGTGATCAGGAACCACGACCTGAACATGATCTACATCTCGGGGCCGGGACACGGCGGGCCCGCGGTGGTGGCCAGCACCTGGCTGGAGGGCACCTACAGCCAGGTGTACCCGGCCGTCTCGCAGGACGCCGCAGGGATGGCCCGGCTGTTCCGGCAGTTCTCCTTCCCTGGCGGCATCCCCTCGCACGTGGCGCCGGAGACGCCCGGGTCGATCCACGAGGGCGGCGAGCTGGGCTACTCGCTGGTGCACGCCTACGGGGCGGCGTTCGACAATCCGGACCTGATCGTGGCCTGCGTGATCGGCGACGGCGAGGCCGAGACCGGGCCGCTGGCCACCAGCTGGCACTCCAACAAGTTCCTCGACCCGGCCACCGACGGCGCGGTGCTGCCCATCCTGCACCTGAACGGGTACAAGATCGCCAACCCGACGGTGCTGGCCCGGATCCCGCCCGCCGAGCTGGAGGCACTGCTGGCCGGGTACGGGTACACCGTGCATACGGTGGCGGGCGATGACCCGAAGGCCGTGCACCAGCAGCTGGCCGCCACCATGGACGCGGTGATCGGCGAGATCCGCGCCATCCAGCGCCGGGCCCGGGAAGAAGGCGACCTGACCCGGCCGGCGTGGCCGGTAATCGTGCTGAAGACGCCCAAGGGGTGGACCGGGCCCAAGGAGGTGGACGGCCTCCCGGTGGAGGGGACCTGGCGGGCGCACCAGGTGCCGATGGCCGAGGTCCGCACCAATCCCGGGCACTTGGCGCTGCTGGAGTCCTGGATGAGGTCGTACCGTCCGGAGGAGCTGTTCGACGCGGACGGCGCGCCGGTGCCGGAAATCACCGCGCTGGCGCCGCGCGGGCTGCGGCGGATGAGCGCCAACCCGCACGCCAACGGCGGACTGCTGCTGCGCGAGCTGCGGCTGCCCGACTTCCGCGACTACGCGGTCGCGTGCGACCGGCCGGGCGCGGGGCTATCGGAAGCAACCCGGGTGCTGGGGGACTTCCTGCGCGACGTGATCAAGGAGAACCCGTCGAACTTCAGGCTGTTCGGCCCGGACGAGACCGAGTCCAACCGGCTCGGCGACGTCTATCAGGTGACGAGCAAGGCGTTCGAGGGGCAGATCATCCCGGGGGACAATCATCTCGCACCCGAGGGCCGGGTGGTCGAGGTGCTGAGCGAGCACATGTGCGAGGGGTGGCTGGAGGGCTACCTGCTGACCGGGCGGCACGGGCTGTTCAACTGCTATGAGGCGTTCATCCACATCGTCGACTCGATGTTCAACCAGCACGCCAAGTGGCTGAAGGTCACCCGCGACATCGGCTGGCGGGCACCGATCGCGTCCCTGAACTACCTGCTGTCCTCGCTGGTGTGGCGGCAGGACCACAACGGGTTCTCCCACCAAGATCCCGGGTTCATCGACCACGTGGTGAACAAGAAGGCCTCGGTGGTGCGGGTCTACCTGCCGCCGGATACGAACTGCCTGCTGTCGGTGGCCGACCACTGCCTGCGCTCGCGGAACTACGTCAACGTCATCGTGGCCGGAAAGCAGCCGCAGTGGAACTGGCTGTCGATGGATGGCGCGGTCATCCACTGCACCCGGGGCGCCGGGATCTGGGAATTCGCCTCCAACGACGGCGGCGGCGAGCCGGACGTGGTGCTGGCCAGCTGCGGCGACATCCCCACCCTGGAGGTGATGGCTGCGGTCGCGCTGCTGCGCGAGCACCTGCCGCAGCTGAAGGTCCGCATGGTCAACGTGGTGGACCTGATGCGGCTGCAGTCGGAGTCCGAGCACCCGCACGGCATGTCCGACGCCGAGTTCGACGCGCTGTTCACCGTGGATAAGCCGGTGATCTTCGCCTACCACGGCTACCCGACGCTCATCCACAGAATGACCTACCGCCGGCACGGGTACCACAACCTCCACGTCCGCGGCTACAAGGAGGAAGGCACGACCACCACGCCGTTCGACATGGTGATGATGAACGACCTGGACCGGTTCCACCTGGTCATGGACGTGATCGACCGGGTGCCGGGGCTGGCCTCCTCGGCCGGGCACGTCCGCCAGCTGATGGTGGACAAGCGCATCACCTCCCGCGCCTACACTCGCGAGCACGGCGAGGACGCCCCCGAGATCACGGACTGGAAGTGGCCGTCCTGACGGACAGCCTGGTAACCGCACGCACCCCGGCCGTTCGGACCAAAGTTGTTTAATGCCGAACGGGCATCCTCCGGCGGAGATCAGCCGGTGACCTGGACCTGGTCGTGGACGTCGGAGATGCCGTGGGCCATCCAGGCGGCGGCGACCACGGCATCGTGCTCGGCCCAGGAGCGCACGTGCCCGGTGAGCGTGACGGTATGCCCCCTGGTGCTGACCGTCACCTTGCTGTTGTCCAGGAGCACCGCGTACCGGTCCAGCGCGTCCTGCACCAGGACGGTGACGTCGCTCAGCGGGTCGCCGGAGATGACCTCGATGTTATGCCGGACGTCCCGCACCCCGGGCAGGCCGGCCACCGCCTGTTCGGCTGCCGCGCGCTGAGCGCCATTGTGTACGAAGCCGGCCAGGGTCAGGTTGCCGTCACGCGCGGTCGCCCGGACGGTGTTCGGCACGGTGACGGTCAGCCCGAGCAGGTTGTTCGCCGCGGTCAGCGTGGCGTCGTCGCACTCGTCGCCGGGCCGCAGCACGACCTCCAGGTGGTTGTGCACGCGGGTCACGCCGGTGAGCCGCCGGGCCGCAGCGGCGGCCTCCAGGTACTGCGGGTAGCTGGGCACCGTACCGTCGAGCGCCACCTCGCCGGTGATGGCGCGGCCGACGATCAGCGTCTGCATGGTCTCGGTGCCCTCAAAGGTGTGGATCGCCTCCATGTCCACCATGTGCCGCATGACCTGGTAGTCGAGCAGGATCCCGTTCCCGCCGAGCATGTCGCGGGCGTCGGCGGCGATCGCGCGCGCCTTGCGTGTGTTGTGCATCTTGGCCAGCCCGGCCACGGTCTCGGTCAGCCGGCCAGCCTCGGCCAGGCGCCCGATCTGCAGGCAGTACAGCTGCATTGCGGTCAGGTCGGCCAGCATGGATACCAGCCGCTGCTGAATGATCTGGAAGCTGGCCAGCGGCTGGCCGAACTGCCGCCGTTGCAGCGCATAGCGCAGTGCGGTGTCGTAGGCGGAGGTGGCATGGCCCAGCGCCGCCCACGCGCAAGTGCTCCGGGTAGTGGCCAGGACCTTGGCGGTGTCCTTGAACGAGCGCGCCCCGGGCAACCGGTTCTCCTCTGGCACCCGCACCTCGTCCAGGGTGATGTCGGCCTGCCAGATAGAGCGCAGCGACACCTTCCCCTCGATGACCTCCGCCTGGTACCCCGGTGATCCCTTCTCCACCACGAACGCGTTGACCTGGCCGTCCTCGGTGCTGCGGGCCCAGACGATGACCAGGTCGGCGATGGTGCCCAGGCCGATCCACCGCTTGCGGCCGTTCAGCACCCAGCCCCCACCCGCCTCCCCATCCCCCTTCACTGGGCGGGCCGAGGTCTCCAGCGCGACCGAGTCCGAGCCGTGGCCGGGTTCGGTGAGCGCGAACGCGCCGAGCTTGTCCATCCGGGCCATGTCCGAACCGCCTGACGGTGATGAAGTGCGACCACTGCTCGTCGGTGAACTGCTCGCGCACGGAGAAGAAGTCCGTC
>JASHYW010000695.1 GCA_030042885.1 Streptosporangiaceae bacterium
AAGGCGGCGGCGAACGCGCCGGTCCCCGCGCCGATGTCGGCCACGGTCATCCCCGGCAACGGGCTGAGGTGGCGTCGTACCGCCTCACGCCAGTGCCCGAGCCCGTCTCGCCGAACCTCACGGACTGCCTTGTACGCTGCCGCAGTCTGGTCGTCGTAGGCGATCCTGGCCATGTCCTGCCTCCTCATTGATACTGCTTCGAGAGAGAACGTAAGCCAAGGTCAGGACCGGTTTTCCGAGCTAAGAGCGGAGGGCGTGGGATTCGAACCCACGGTGACGTTGCCGCCACAATGGTTTTCAAGACCATCGCCATCGGCCACTAGGCGAGCCCTCCTGTGCGCACCAGCCTAGGGTAACGCGGAGCGATACGTCAGCCTGCGCGGCCAGGCCAGCCCGTCGCCTACGATCGCGGCCAGGGTCAGGTACGCGTCGGCCGTCTCGGCGCTGAGCAGCTCGAGCTCGACCTCGGCGCCCTCTTCCAGGTGCGCGTCGTAGGGAATCCGGATCACGGCCCGGCAGCGCGCGGCGAAATGCCGCTCGAGGCGGTCCAGGTCCACGGTGCTCTTGCTCTTCGGCCGGATGGTGGAGAGCACCACGACACCGTTCCGTACCAGGTCGCCGCAGTAGTGAGCCTCCAGCCAGTCGAGGGTCGCGCTGGCGCTTCGTGCGCCGTCCACCGACGGTGAGCTGACCACCACGATCTGGTCGGCCAGCTGGAGCACGCCGGACATGGCCGAATGCAGCAGGCCGGTTCCGCAATCGGTGAGGCAGATCGAGTAGAAGTGTTCAAGCACCCCCGCCACGTCGCAGTAGTCGTCGGCGCCGAAAGCGACCGAGACGGCGGGATCGCGGTCGGACGCGAGCACCTCAAGCCGGCTCGGGGCCTGCGAGGTGAACGCCCGTATGTCGGCGTAGCGGCGGACCTGGTCCCGCTCGTTCAGCAGGTCCCTGATCGTGGCGGCGGTCTCCAGGCGGACCTTGTCCGACAGCGTGCCGCGGTCGGGGTTTGCGTCGACGGCAATAACCCGGTCGCCTCGCAGCGTCGCGAACGTCGCTCCGAGCCCGACGGCCGTCGTGGTCTTGCCCACGCCTCCCTTGAGGCTCAGCACGGCCACCCGATGGTGGCCGCCGGCCACCGGGGTCCTGACCCGGTTGATGAGATCGCGGCGGTGCATTTCGGCGGACGACTCGCCGAGCCGCAGCAGGCCGCCGGTCATCCGGGAAAGGCCACGGCGCCAGCCCGATCCGGCGCCCTGGCGCTTGCCGTGCAGCAGGGACTCGGCGGTCAGGCTGTCGGCGGTCTGGAGCTCGTACGCGGAACCGGCGGGCGGCGGCATCGGGGCGGGCGCCGTCCGCTGCTGCGGCACTCTCCCGGCCGCCGCGGACGGCATCCTCCCGGGCGGAGCCTGGCCCGGCCGCGCCGCGGCATCACCCTGCGCCCACTCGGGAAGCGGTTCCATTGGCGGCAACGCACCGGCATCGTGCGCGTACCCGGGGTCCTGCGCGTACCCGGGGTCCTGCGCGTACCCGGGGTCCTGCGCGTACCCGGGGTCCTGCGCGTACCCCGGGTCCTGCGCGTACCCCGGGTCCTGCGCATACCCCGGGCCCGGTGCCGGACCGGAGCCGTGCCGGTTCCACGTGTGCTGCGGATACCCCGGCTCTGGCCGGTAGCCCGAGTCCGGCACGTAGCCAGGCGCCGCCGGGTAACCCGGTTCCCCCGGACCAGGATGATCTGCGGGGATCGGAGCGTACCCGGGTCCGCGCGGATACTCCGCTGCCCACGGGTATCCAGATCCCGTGGCATAGCCAGGGCCCCCCGGATACTCCGGCTCCCGGGGATAGAAGGACGGCTGCGGGCAGGCAGCGTCGCCGGCTTCTTGCTGGGCTGGTTCAGGCCAGTCCGCCCACGGCAGGCAGGGCCCGGACTCGTCCGCCCCGTCCGTCCCGGCCGAGCCGTCCGGATCCTCCGGCAGCCCGGAACCGGCCGGGTCCGGATCACCGGCTCGGTCGCCCCATTCGGTGTCGGAGACCGTGTCGTGGCGGGCGCCTTCGCCGGACATCTGGGGCGTATCGCTATTCGTGGTCACGGGTCGTCCACCTCGGTCATCATGGGTGGCGCATGCGGTCGGGGTTCGTGCGTCACTTTGAGCGTAAGACAATTCCGGCCCGATTTCGATACCCTGCGCACAGGTTTGGTGGCACTGAGTTGCTACGCTGGCCTGCGGACGGAGGAGACGCACATGCGCGCGCCGTCGTCATCACCGAACCCATCAGCGCCGCGAAGGTCACCGCTGTCATCGACAGGGAGCTGCCCATGTCGCAGGCGGCACAGGCGCACCGGGTGATGGCCGCCGGCGAGCACATCGGCAAGATCCTGCTCGAGCCGAACTGACCCGAGTGCCGCAGCAGCGCGCCCGATCGGACAGACTAGGAGAATGAGCAACGGGATGAACCCTGAACCGCAAGAGCACCCGCAGGTCCTCGTGGTGGGGCCCGACGGCATGGCCACAGCGGGGACCCAGGAGGAAGAGGGCGGCGAGCACGAGCGCCCGGTCACCGAGATGGTGGAGCAGCCGGCCAAGGTCATGCGGATCGGCAGCATGATCAGGCAGCTGCTGGAAGAGGTCAGGGCAGCCCCTCTGGACGAGAAGAGCAGGGCCAGGCTGAAGGAGATTCACCAGAGCTCGGTCAAGGAACTGGAGGACGGGCTCGCGCCCGAGCTGGTCGACGAGCTGGAACGGCTGTCACTGCCCTTCAGCGACACCGAGGTGCCGAGCGAGGCCGAGCTGCGGGTGGCCCAGGCGCAGCTGGTCGGCTGGCTGGAGGGCCTGTTCCACGGCATCCAGACCACGCTGTTCGCCCAGCAGATGGCGGCCCGGGCGCAGCTGGAGCAGATGCGCCGGGCGCTTCCGCCCGGGATGGTGCCATCCGAAACCGAAGGCCAGCAACAGCGTCCGGGCTCCGGGCCCTATCTGTAAAAGACCTTGTTATCTGAACGGTCCGTGGTGCGGGCCCGCAGCACCCAGCTCCGCCCTCCGGGGTTCCTGGCGCGCTACGGGCGACCGAAGCGAAGTCGTCCCAGCCAGGCGGCGGCGGCGGCGAACTCGGCGTCGGACGTGCCCGGCCGGACCTGCGTCGTGGCGCCGTCACATCGGGCATAGCTGCCGAGGAAATGTACCTCGGCGCAGACCCGCCGCAACCCCATCAGCGCCTCGCCGACTCGGGCGTCGTCGACGTGTCCCTCGCAGTCGATGAAGAAGTAGTACTGGCCGAGCCGGTCGCCGGTGGGCCGCGACTGGATCGTGGTCAGGTTGATGCCGCGGACCGCGAACTCGGTCAGTATCTCCAGCAGTGCGCCGGGGTGATCTTCGGCCAGGAACGCGGCCACCGACGTCCGGTCCGTGCCGGTGCGGGCCGGCAACGGGCCGTGCGCCGACACCACGACGAACCGGGTCACGGCGTTGGCCCGGTCGTGCACGCCGGGAATGAGGACCTCCAGGTCGTAACGGTCCGCGGCGAAGGCGCCGGCCAGCGCCGCGTCAAGCTGCCCGTCCGCGGTCTGCCGGGCGGCCTCGGCGTTGGACGCGACCGTGACCCATTCCGCGTCCGGCAGGTGGGCGGCCAGCCAGCCGCGGCACTGCGGCATGGCCTGCGGGTGACCGCCGACCCGCTTGATGTCACCGAGCGCGGTACCTGCCCTGGCCAGCAGCGCGAACTCGACCGGGATCTGCAGTTCGGCCGCGATGACCAGGTCGTTCCCGGCGGCCAGGTCATCGAGTGTGGCGGTGACGACGCCCTCC
>JASHYW010000696.1 GCA_030042885.1 Streptosporangiaceae bacterium
GCAGGCTGCTGTGGGACATGAGCACCGGCCTGGACCCGAAGCGGGCCCGGGCGCGGATCGGCCGGTGGGCGCTGGCCATGCCCACCATGCCCGAGGCCGACCGGAGGAAGGTATTCCAGGCTCGGCTGCCCACCAGCACCTGGCCCTCCCGGGCCCTCAGGGTGACCGCGGTGGACGCGCGGACCGGCGAGTTCGCGCTGTTTGACTCCGCGAGCGACGTCGGCCTGATCGACGCGGTGGGCGCCAGCTGCGCGGTGCCCGGAATCTGGCCGCCGGTCACCATCGGGGACCGCCGTTTCATGGACGGCGGCATGCGCACTGTGGCCAATGCCGACCTGGCGGCCGGATACGAGCGGGTGGTCATCGTCGCGCCGGTAGCCGCGGGCGTCGGCCTCATGGCCAGCCCCCGCCGGCAGGCTGCCGCGCTTTCTTCGGCCGGAGCTCGCGTGGCCCTGGTGAGGCCGGACCGCGCGGCCAGGCACGCCATCGGGCGCAACGTGCTCGACGTGTCGCGCCGGGCGGCAGCGGCGAGGGCGGGGCGGGCCCAGGCCGCAGTGGAGGCGCCGACGGTCCGGGCCGTCTGGCAGGCCTGACGCCCGGCCGCCGGCCCAGCATCGCTGAAACAGATTATTGATCTGTTACCTGTCTCGGGATTACGGTCGAGTCGGCATCTACACCGGCAACGTGAGCTAAAGCTCCGACGTAAGGGGTACCGCATGGCAGGAGTCGCTGCAGAGCCAGTGCCCGGCCGGTCCGGAGGGCTTTCCTGGATGTGGAGCCGTCAGCTCCGCCATTATCCGGATACCATGCCCCGGGTGATGTACCTGGCCATCACGGTGCTGGCCACGATCACGCTGTACTACGAGCTGTACGTGGGCGGCTCGGTGTCCACGCTGTTCCTGGTCAACTTGCACATGAGCTTCACGTTCTTCGTGCTGACGCTGGCCTTCGGGGCGCTGATCGGGGCGTTCGGGTCGCTGTTCGCCGGGCTGGCCGACCGGTTCGGCCGGGCCAACCTGGTGGTGTTCGGGCTGCTGTTCACCGGCGTGTTCACGGCCTTCGTCATCCCGGCCATGACCAGCAAGTGGACGTTCACCATCGCGGGGTTCGTGGTCGGGTTCGTCGAGGGCGTGTGCCTGGTGGCCACCCCGGCGCTGATCCGGGATTTCTCCCCGCAGGTAGGCCGGGCCACGGCCATGGGCTTCTGGACCAGCGGACCGGTGGTGGGCAGCCTGATCGTCGCGGCCGTTGGCACCGCCACCATTCCCGCGGTGGTGGCCGACCCGCGGTTCTGGACCCATGAGTACCACATCAGCGGCATGGCCGGGCTGATCGTGTTTGTGATCGCGTTCATCGGGCTGCGCGAGCTGTCCCCGGCGCTGCGCGACCAGCTGATGGTGACGCTGCGCGACCGCGCGCTGGTCGAGGCCCGGGCCAGGGGCATGTCCGATGAGGACATCGAGGCGGCGCTGGCGCACCCGTTCCGCCAGCTGCTCAAGCCCGACATCATCGTCTCCGCGATCGCCGTGTCGATCATGCTGCTGATCTACTACACCGCCGTCGGGTTCAGCCTGATCTACCTGACCACGGTGTTCGGGTTCTCGGTGAAGAACGCCAACGGGCTGGGCAACTGGAACTGGGGGTTCAACGTCATCGCGGTGATCCTGGTCGGGTTCGTCTCGGACTGGTTCCGGGTGCGCAAGCCGTTCATGGTGATCGGCGGCGTGCTGGCCGCGGTGATGACCGTGATCTACCTGCTGCAGGCCGGCCACCATCCCGGCTACTACACGCTGGCGACCATGCTGGCGCTGCTGGCGTTCGGCCTGGGCGTGGCCTACACCCCGTGGATGGCCAGTTACACCGAGACCGTGGAGGCGCGCAACCCGGCGCTGACCGCCACCGGCCTGGCCATCTGGGGCTGGATCATCCGCATCGTGGTCTTCTTCGCGTACCTGTGCCTCCCGCTGGTGGTCAACACCGTCACCCCGCTGGTGAACTACGGCCCCACGGTGTCGGCTTACGCGACCACGTACGCCAGCGAGATCGCCTTTGCGACCACGCACCCGACCGTCGTGGCCGCCGCCAAGAAGGTGCCCCCGCCGGTCGTGGCCACGGCGTCATCGATCCCGCCGACGGTCCTGGCCACCGCGCAGGCGAACGCCACGCAGCTCGCGAACGCCCAGAAGTTCGCGCCGGAGCTCGCGGTGATCCAGGCTCACCCGGCGCTGTTCGCCCAGCTGGCCACCTACACCAACCCGGCCAAGATCCCGCCCGCGCTGCTAGCCCAGGCAATCAAGGCCGCCGGGGGCGGCGCCACGGGCATCAGCATCCTGACCACGATCTCGGCCAACAAGGCGGCCATCGCCGGGGTGATCGCGGCCGCGCCGGCGCTGAACACCGTCGCCCCGTACGCGGCGCAGCTAAAGACCATCGCCCCGTACTCGGCGGAGCTGACGACCATGGCTCCCTACTCGGCCCAGCTGACCGCGCTGTCCAAGGTCCCGCCGGGCGTCTTTGCCTACCTGAACGCTCATGCCGCAGCGGTGACCAAGGCCGCCGCCCGGACCGCCAGCCAGTGGCGAACGTGGTACTGGATCTGTTTCGGCGGCATCATCTTCTTCCTGCTGTCCATCCCGCTGCTGAAGGGCCGGTGGCGGACGCGCGACGCCAAGCGGGACGAGGAACGGTACGAGGCCATGGTGCAGGCCGAGCTGGAAAAGCTCAAGGCCAGCGCCTGACCCGGGCCACACCGGCGGGCCGCCGCGAAGGCGGCCTGCCGGTGAAGGCGGCCTGCCGGTGAAGGCGGCCCGCCGGTGAAGGCGGCCCGCCGGTTCGTCCGTGCGCGGGGTCTACGGCAGGGTGCCCTCGATGAGATCCCGCTGCAGGCGGTCGACGGTTACGACATCGGGCTTGCGCGCGGCGAGCACGTCCGCGTACAGAAACGATTCCCCCAGCCGGACGAGCGCGTAGGCGAGCGCGCCGGGTTCGATGAGCGTGACCAGGCCGAATTCCGCGATGTCGCGGCGCAGGAGTTCCTCGACGAAGGTCACGACACCGGTCTGCACCTGGCCGTGCGGATCGGTGAGCACGCGTATGGTCAGCGCGGGCTCGTCCTCGAGCAGCCGGCGCAGGCCATTTGACTGAGAGACGATCGCGTTGATGTACCGGCCGGTTCCCGGCGTGTGCAACTCGCCCTCCGGCCGTTCGGCCTCCCACCGCGCCG
>JASHYW010000697.1 GCA_030042885.1 Streptosporangiaceae bacterium
TGCGCAAGCTCAGCGCGCTGGGGATCCAGCGTTCCAAACGAGCTCGGCGCTGGTCGGATACCGGCAGCCGATCCACATAGAAAGTGGCACATACGCCCTGCTTGTGGTTGACGCTGACCCTGCGCACCTGGTGGCCATCGTGGACAGCATCCAGCTGCATCACTAAGCGGCGGTGGCGGTACCGGTCGTCGAGGTAGAGCGCGAGCGTCACCTCCTCCTTGCGATGGCGAAGAAGATCGCGAGCGAGCGCAGTCCGGAGCAAGACTCGCCGTGCCACCACGTAGCAGAGCCGCAAGCGATTCCAGTAAGTGCGCAGGTCAGCGGCATTCACACCTTTCGGCGGCCCGTACCATACGCCGGTAACCGCGGCGCGATCGCCAGCGCATGGTCGGTCGGTCGGATCGCTGACGACGCCGATGCCGCTGCCGGGCTCGCGGTCGGCGGTAGCCTAATCTTCGTGTTGGCCGCGGAGCTTGCCGCGGCCGCCGCCGCCGGGCCGGCTGGTCAGCCGGCGTTGCTTGCAGGCTGGTGGCATGGCCTGGCCTCGCTGGCCGCATTCCTGGGGTTCGTGGTGGCGGGCTGGCTGCTCGCGTTGCTGCGCTGGGCGTACTCCGACCCCGCCAGGCGCAGGACCATTGGAGTCCTGTGGGACGTTGGCACGTTCTGGCCGCGGGCGGTGCATCCGCTAGCGCCTCCCTGTTACGCCGAGCGGACCGTACCGGAGATCGTGGACCGGATCCGGCTGCTGACCGGGCACCTCACAAACCAGCCTGACGACGCCGCCGAGCTGTATGCGCTGGCCGGGCAGCAGAAGCTCAACCGGGTCCCACCCGCCCCACCTGCTGTTATACGTGATATCCCGGTGTTGCTCATGGACCGTTGCGTGGACCGGTGTCGCCGTACGGTGGCACGTTAAGCACCCTTTCTGGTCACATACAGCAACTGCGAGTGGGTCTTGGCGTGCCAAGGTGTACGCCGGAAAGGAGCCGCTGACCGGCCGCATCTGCCGCTATCCGGGAAGGATAATGCCTCGGTCTGCTCTGCATCGTTGCCCGTTTCGGCGGCTGAGTCCGTGTTCAGGCGCTCCATGGGCTGGCTGGTGATCTCAGCGATGAAGTCGAAGTCCTTATCGAGGTGCAGCACCGTCAGTCCGGCCAGTTCGGCAGTTGCGGCGATGATCAGATCCGGTATCGAAGGAGCACGATGCTGGCCCCGGTCCGCGAACAGCGTCAAGAGCTCCACCGCCCGGTCCTCGATGGCCGGAGTCAGGTACTCCACCGGCATTGCCGACAGCGGCGGCCGCTGGAACTCGGCCCGCATCTGCGAGCCCGACCGGGCCGAATAACCGGTTTCCAGCCGGGTGACAGTCGTGATCCGCACCAGTCCGCGTTCGATCCGTGCGGCCCATTCCGCGGCGTCGGGACTTTCGGCCAGGCGGACCAGGGCGGACTTGTCGATCAGCCAGGTGGTCACGTCCAGGCCCGGGGCATCACGTCCGGATCGGCCAGGTCAGCAAAGGTTGCGGTCGCGCCAAGCTTGGCCAGGAAGCTGCGGTAGTCGGTCTGCACCCACTCCTCGGCCAGCGCACGGCGCCGGTGCCGGGCAGGCGGCCGATGATCGCGGTGGACGGCAAGACACTGCGCGGCTCGGCCACGGCCGATGGCCCTGGCCGCCATCTGCTCGCCGCGCTGGACCACGATTATGGCGTGGTCCTGGGCCAGGCCGACGTCGAGGCGAAAACGAACGAGATCCCGATGTTCGCCACGATGCCAGCCGGACCGGCCTGGCCGGGGCGGTGGTCACCGCAGACGCGCTGCACGGTCACGCTGTGCGCTGCCGGCAGACCCCGCGCGGGGATCCGCCCCGCCCTTGGCGCAGGAGGATCTCAGATCGCCGGCCGGTGCGCGGCCGGCCAGGGCCGAAGAGCAGGCAGCACCCGGGGCATGCGGAGCGGCCGCAGCGCCCGGCGGCCCTGCCTGACGGCCTGCGCCACACGAGCCTGGTCCGCCCGGCGGTGCGCCCCGGCGGTCCGGGTCTTCATGATCTCGGCCTGGATGATCGGGTGCATCGCGCTCTCCTTTGTCAGCATCGGCTTGGCGCCGCTGCCCAACAGCGTGCCAGCGCGGCGCTGACGCGCCGTTGAGGCGCGATTGAGCCCGGCGCCGTACCGCCCGCCCCGGCATCAGGGCAGGCCAGCACCTGCCCGGCAGCGGAGGTGCCCCCGCCGGCGGCACGCCGAAGGTGCGCACATCAGTCAACCCGGCACAGGGGCCGCTAACCAGGCCCGATCCCCGAGCGGACAGACCGGATCCGTCATCGGCCCACAGCCGGACCGGCACCGGCGAAACGGGACAAACATCGGCACTAGCCAGTGACTTTGCCGAGGCCCTGCCCCCATCCCGCCGCCTGGCCATTGTGGTTCGCCTCCGGCGGGCGTCAAGCCCGTCTGTGAGCGCCGGACAACCGCTGTGGCGGGAAGTGCCTAGTGAAGGTACACGCGAAGACAGGCTTGACTCCGGCTCACGTGGTTGGCGGCGATCAGGGATCGGGGAGATCTGGCGGGAACGACACCAGCCCGATGTGTGTCCCACACTGTGCTCACAATACGTGTGAAGACATAGGGTCCAACCTGGGCACCAAGGTGCCCTGAGCAGGTCTCTGGCCTGCTCAGACGGACAATGGTGGGCCCGCGGGCGATGGCTCGCCTGGTCCGTAACCGTGGCGGCGACAGCGGCGGCCGCCAGCGAGCTGACACAGCCGTGCCCGGCTGCGGGAGGCCCTGTGCCAATGACCGCTCACGCAAGGGCCAAGGTCACTAGCGCCGGGACCAAGGCCGGTAGGCCGGGAATAGCTGGGCATTTACCGTGCTACCTGGTCAGTGAACTACCCGTGGGGTGGCCTAGGTGAAAGGGACGTGTCATGAGTCACGATAACGACCTGCCCGCACAGGTGCGAAGGCAAGACGAAGAGGCCGAACTACAGATAGCCGCGCAGCTAGCCGAGCTCCGCACGGACACCGAAACGACTGGCGAGGACGATCTGCCTGCACAAGTGCGAGAGCAAGACGAAGAGGCCGAACGGCAGGTAGCCGCTCAGCTCGCCGGGCTCCGCAAGGATGAGGACGTCGGGCGGCCAGATGACGGTGGAGCGATCTGAGCAAGCGCACCCGCATCCTGCTTATCACCGCGGCAGTGGCCGACGGCACCCTCCGGGTTGCGGTGCTCATCGATATCAAGCGCCGACCCATGCGACAACGGGTCCAGGGCAGTACCCTGCGCCATCGGTCGAGGACGCGGCACCCGCGCTAGGTTTGCTGTCCCGGCGGCCGGTAAGCATCCGCGGCGGCCTTGGATCGTGACAGCACCTGGCTGAGCTGCTCTTGAGTCAGCAGTTCGTGCGTCTCCAGGTTCTTAAAGGCGCCTGTACTTCCGACAGCGACGCTCACGGCGGCGGCGCTGATCGAGTCGGGGGCATCAAAGATGACGAACCCGTCCTGGGCGCCGAACATCCAGTACACGCGCTCAAGAGACCCGCCCACCGAGTCAGCCAGCTGCCGCACCGCGGCGGTCCGGTCGCCGGGGCTTTGGATCATCCGCGCCCATGCCTCGCTGGTGTAGGTGAAAAATGTCACGTACTTGGTCATGCCTAGTTCCCCCTCAGATCGCCCGGAACTTGCTCTGCGCTGGCCTGAATCTGGCCGTACAACACCGCGAAACACAGGCTAACGCTGCGCACCAGTGAGCATCATTCTGCCATGTCACAACACGTATGCGCAGGCCGTCAGCACGCCCGGACACAGTCTACGGATCAGAAGATGGCCGACTGAGTACAGCCGCGCTACGCTTTGCGTGCATTGTGCTCGTGGGGAGGCGCCAGCGATGGCGGGAGCGGGAGACGAGGTAGCAGGCGCGGGCTGCCACAGGCACCTGCGGGCATCGCACGCCGACCGCGAGCAGGTGATCGACGTGCTCAAGGCCGCGTTCGTGGATGGACGGCTAGACAGGGACGAGTTCGACCTGCGGATCAGCCAGGCGCTCGCGTCGCGGAGCTGCGCGGAGCTGGCCGCCCTCACCGCTGACCTTCCTTCCAGGCTGGTTACTTTCACGCGTCCCGGCAAGGCTGCCCGGGGGCGGAAGGCGATCGCGCAACACCGGCAGGCGGTGACTGACCAGGAGCGGATGCACGGACCGGACCATCCTGACACCGTCGCGGCCCGCGCGAACCTGGCCTCGGCGTTGCGCTCCGCCGGACGGTTCCGGGACGCGATCAGGCAGTACGAGCGCGTGCTCGCCGACCGCGAGCGACTCGAGGGTCCCGACCATGTGGATACGATCGCGGCCCGCGCCAACCTGGCCTACGCCTACCGCAGCGCGCGGCGGTTCCGCGACGCGATCCCGCAGTACGAGCGGACCCTGGATGACCGGGTCAGGGTCCAGGGCCCGGACCACCGGGACACCCTGACGGCGCGGTCCAACCTGGCCGCCTGCTACCAGCAGGCCCGCCGGCTGAGCGATGCGATCCCGCAGTACAAGCGCGCGCTGGCCGACAGCGAGCGGATGCTCGGGGTCGGCGACACCGAGACGCTGATCAACCGGTGCAACCTCGCCTCCGCCTACTACACCGCCGGCCGGCTCACGCAAGTCGTCGCGCTCTTGCAAAGAGCTCTCACGGACTGTGAGCGTTATCTGGGA
>JASHYW010000698.1 GCA_030042885.1 Streptosporangiaceae bacterium
CGGCCCGACCCCGGGCAGTTCGTCAAGGAACTCGCGGCCGAGGACAGCGCCATCACCAGTTACCTGGTCGACGAGGTACTTAACTCCCAGCCGTCCCCAGTCCGCGAGATGCTGCTCCGGACCAGCATCCTGGACTGTGTCAACGCGGAGCTAGCCAGCGAGCTGGCCGATGGCGAACAGGACGAAGAAGCCCTGCCGGCACTGGCGCGGGCAAATGCCTTCGTCCGCCCGGTCGGGCACGGCTGGTATCGCTATCACTCGCTGTTCGCCGCGGTGTTGCGTCTCAAACTGCGGATGGAGTTTCGCGGCCAACTGCCTGACCTGTACCGGCGCGCGGCCCGCTGGTACCAGCGCAATCGATGTCTTGACGAAGCCGTGCGTTACGCAGCCGTATCCGGTGACTGGCAGTTCGCGGCCGACATCATGGTGGACGAGGTCGCGGTTGACCGGCTTATCGAAGTACGCGGCCCGCATCCGCTGGCCGAGGCGTTCCAGGGCATGCCGCGGGATACGGCATGGACGCAGCCGCAGCCCTTGCTGGTGCTGGCCGCGACGGCCCTGTCCGGCTCTGAGGCAGAGCCAAGCGCCACCCTGCTCACCGCGGCGGAGAGCATCCTCGGGCGACTTCCCGCAGACGAAGGAATCCAGGCCCGGCTGGCTGCGGCGCTGATCAGGCTCACGCTGGCCCGCCGTAGCGGGGATCTTCAGGCGGCTGCTGCCGCGGCCGGGCGAGCAGAGGCCCTAGCCGGGCGGTTGCCCGAGGATGTGCGCGCGCGGCATCCGGAGATCCGGGCCCAGGTGCTGTCGGGTCGCGGAGTCGTGGAACTGTGGGCGGGACACCCCGGTGAGGCGGCCGCCTGGTTCCAGGCGGGCGTTACGGCCTGCGCGGCCGGGGCTGTGCATGAGCGATCCGGCCTCCTGGGGCTTCTCGCTCTCGCCGAGGCCCTGAGAGGCGGGCTGGGCCGCGCCATCGATCGGGCTGAGGAAGCCGCCGAGACGATGAAGAACGGCAGTGATGATGTGGCCGAGCACATCGGTCCTGCCGCGAACGTGGCGCTGGCGTACGCTCGCCTGCAGCGGGGCGATACGCGGGAGTGCCATGCCCAGCTGAAGCTGGCCGAGGCCGCCCTCAGGATCTGCCCGGACAAGCTGGTCAGCGCGCTGGCGTATCTGGTCGCGGCGCAGCGCCTCCTGGCCGGGGGGCGGGCCGCAGCCGCGTCGGAGATGATCCACCGGGCACGCCAGGGATGGTCACCGTCGCCGCCCGGCTGGCTCGAGCTGGAACTGACGATCCTCCAGTCACGGGCTCACGCGTCGGCAGGCGACATCGGGTCCGCCGTGGCCGCGGCACAGCGCGCCGATCCGCAGTCGGTCCCGGATGCGGCGGCGGCGCTCGCTCATGCGTGGCTTGCCGCGGGAGATCCTGAGGCGGCCGGGCGTGTCCTGGACGCCCAGGCAGGACACCCCGGCGAGGCATCTCAGCACGTCGGCCTGGCGGAATGGCTTGCTGATGCCAGGCTCCGTTACGGCACAGGGGACGCCCTGGGTGGCCGCCAGTCACTGGTAAGGGCGCTGGAACTGGCCGAGCCCGAGCAGGTGAGCCTCCCGTTCGCCATGGAGCGGGCGTGGCTACAGCAGGTGCTGCGACGCGATCCCGACCTGGCCCAGGCCTACCGCGACCTGCTCGGGCCCATCCGGGTAAGGCGGACGGTGGTAGTGCCCGATAACGAGCATCCTGCCGCGGCCGGCCAAGCGGCGCCCCTCGTCGTGGAGCGGCTGAGCGAGCGCGAGCGGGAAGTGCTGACCCACGCGTCCGGAATGCTCAGCACGGCCGAGATCGCAACCGAGATGTACCTCTCGGTGAATACCGTCAAGACTCACCTCAGGAGCATCTACCGCAAGCTGTCGGCCAGTCACCGCAGCGAGGCGGTCCGCCGCGCTCGTCAGCTCGAGCTGATCTGACCCGGCCAGGTCCCCTCCGGCCACGCCGATTCCCGTTACGGGCCTGGCCTATCACCCGTCGCGGGTGGGGCATCGCACGGCCCGGGGTGGTGGACTGCGCATGACCTAGTCAAGAGAGCGCTAGCAAAGGAAACAGCATGGCTGATCTGATCGCGATCGCTTACCCCGACGAGACCACCGCCGTGGAAGCGGCCGACGAGGCACGGCGGCTAGCCAAGGACCTCATCATCGAGGCTGATGCCATCGCGGTGATCACGCGGGACAAGGAAGGCAACTACCACACGCACACCAGTCACCACCTGGTCGGCGGCGGGGCGACCTGGGGCATGTTCTGGGGCCTGCTGTTCGGCCTGTTGTTCTTCATCCCGGTGTTCGGGATGGCCGTCGGCGCCGGGCTCGGCGCGCTGATGGGAAAGATCACCAAGTCCGGCGTGGACAAGGAGTTCCAGGATCAGGTCCGCGGTCTGCTGCAGCCTGGCACTTCCGCGCTGTTCCTCATGGTGGAGAAGGTCACCCCGGACAAGGCCATCGAGGCGATGAGCAAGTACGGCGGCACGGTGATCAAGACCTCGCTGACCAAGGAAGGCGAGCAGGAACTCCAGGAGGCCCTGCACGGCGGAAGCGCCAGCTAAGAGCGGCAGCCGCCTCCGGCCGACCGGGTCCGCCTGGGGGCCGTACGGAGGGTTTATGACCCAGGCATCCCCGGCCCGGCGAGTGGCCGGGCGCGTACGCCGCGGCCGTACCGGACCGCCGGGCACTGGCGGCCGGTACGGTCTGCTGCTGCTGGTCCTCATCGCAACCTACCTGCTCTCCGCGTTCAACGGCACGAAGCTGGCTATCAACGTGCAGATCGGCCTGTTCGCCGCCCTCCTGCTGCTCGCGCTGCGCACCTCGCCGCTGCCCGGCCGGTGGCCAATGTTGATCGGCGCCGCCGCGCTGGCAGGCTCCGCTGCGGCATTGGCGGCGTCGCTGACCGGAACCGAGGACGGTGCCGGGGCGGCGGAGCTGTGGAAGGGCGTCATGATGCTGCTGACCGTGGTCCTGGTCGTGCGCCGGGTCCTGGCCAGGCCGACGGTCGATATTCAGAGCATCTACGGTGCCCTGAGCGCTTACCTGATCACCGGGCTGATGTTCGCGGCCTTCTACGCGGCCATTGACCACCTGACCCATTCGCCATTCTTCGCTGACAACCAGCTCGCCACCACCCAGACGTTCCAGTACTTCAGTTTCGTCACGCTGACCACCCTCGGGTACGGGGACTTCACCGCGGCCGGGAACGGCGGCCGGGCCGTTGCGGTCATCGAAGCGCTGGCCGGCCAGGTATTCCTGGCCACCCTGGTGGCCCGCCTGGTCTCCGCGTACCGGACTCCCGCGCCGCAGGCCGGTACGGCCAGTCGTCGGCTGCCTCGCAGCGTCCGATATGGTCCCCGGACGATTTACCGCGGCAGGTCCCAGGCAGACGCCCGGGGAGCTGCCAAACGGTCCGCTGAACGGCCAGCGCGCAGACCGCCGCCGGGCGGATGAAGCCCGTCCGGTTACCTCACGACGTCAGCTGACCAGCAGGTAGATGCTCTTTCCAGCCAGCCAGAAGCCGAGCAGCAGGCAGACCGCGGTGATCACCCGGGTCAGCCGGAGGTCACAGGCCGCGCTCCGCGGTTATCCGACCTGATGCCACCGCCTCGACGAGGGCCTCGTAGTCACGCTCGTTCTGGTCGGCGTAGGCCGCGGCGAACTCGGCGATGGCCCGGTCGAACACGTCCGAGCTGCCCAGGTAGGCCGCGATGGCGATGCGGTCCCCGGAACGGGCGTGCGCCCGGGCCAGCGTCCAGCCGCAGATCGTGCCGTAAATTCGCAGGCCGGCCGGTACCAGGTTCTCGATCTCGACGGAGAATTTCCAGTCGCGCAGTTGCCGGACGTAGAAGTCCCTGGGCTGCTCGTCCAGCCCCGCCTCGGTGTGCTGCCAGCCAAGGAAGATGTCGCTGCTCGCCTGCATCAGCCGCTGGCCCGCGGCCACCCGCTGGCCCTGGTTCGCGTACTTGCTGGCGCCGACGAAGCGGCTGAGCACCGACGCCTCTGCCTCCTTGACCTGCAGGAACAGCGGATCAGAGTCGTCGCGGCCGAGCATCAGGACGATCCAGCAGCGCGTTCCGACGCTGCCGACGCCGACGACCTTCCTGGCCATGTCCACGAACTGGTACTGCTCAAGCAG
>JASHYW010000699.1 GCA_030042885.1 Streptosporangiaceae bacterium
CCCTCCCATGAATGGAGTATCGGCACCAGGTGCGCCCACGGCAAGGGAAAGCCACGGATGGACACGATCGCCCGCGCGCCGGGGCCCGGGCTCAACGGGAGGGAGGCTGCGCGGCCGTCATGGCCGGGGTGTCCACGGGTGCGCCGTCCGGGGTCTGCAACGGGAAGTGGCAGGCGGCCACGTGGCCAGGGCCGAACAAGCGGAGCTGGGGCTCTTCGGCGGCGCAGATCTCCTGTGCGAACTGGCACCTGGTGCGGAACCGGCAGCCGGAGGGCGGGGTGACCGGGCTGGGCAGCTCACCCCTGATGGCGGCGCCGGTCTTGGCCCGCTCCACGGTAGGCTGGGGCACCGGGATGGTGGCGATCAGGCCGGCCGTGTAGGGATGCGCGGCGCGCTCGTAGATGTCCTCCCCCGAGCCGAGCTCGACCAGCTTGCCCAGGTACATGACGCCGATCCGCTCGGCCATGTACTTGACCACCGCCAGGTCGTGCGAGATCACTACGTAGGTGAGGCCGTGCGAGGCTTGGAGCCGCTTCATCAGGTTCAGCACCTGAGCGCGGATCGACACGTCGAGCGCGCTCACCGGCTCGTCCGCCACAATGAGCCTCGGGTTCAGGGTCAGCGCCCGGGCCAGACCGATGCGCTGCCGCTGGCCGCCGGAGAATTCGTGGGGGTAGCGCTCCACGGCGTTCCGCGGCAGCCCCACCTCACTGAGCAGTTCGAAGACCCGGTCGCGCTGCGCCCGCTTGCTGCCCAGACGCTGAATGGCGAGCGGCTCGCCGATGATCGCGCCAACCCGCATCCTCGGGTCGAGCGACGACTGCGGGTCCTGGAACATCAGCTGCAGGTCGCGGCGCTTGCGCCGCAGCTCGGCACCGCGCAGCTTGCCCACGTCCAGGTCGCCGAGGGTGACCGAGCCCGAGTTCGGCTTCTCCAGCGCCACGATCATCTTGCCGATCGTGGTCTTGCCGCATCCCGACTCTCCGACCAGGCCGAACGTGGTCCCGGCCGGCACCGAGAACGACACGCCGGACACGGCCTTAACGCTGGCTACCTTCCGCTGCAGCAGGCCCGAGGTGATGGGGTATTCCTTCACCAGGTTGCGTATCTTGAGCAGCGGAGGGACCCCGTCCCCGTTCCCGATGGCCGCCTCGACCTTGCGCTCGGTCACCTCGATGCGCCCGTCGGCCCTCACCTCCAGGCCAGCCGCCACCACGACGGGCTTCGGCTCGGCCGGAGATTCCGCGGTGTCGGCGTCCGCTCCCGCCGTCCCGGCCTCAGCCAGCGGTGCGTCGGCCAGCGGTACGTCCGCGACGAATTCGGGTGCGTACCCAGCCTGGTCGGGAGGCGGAACAGCCTCGGCCACGCTCTCGACATCCGGTGCGACCAGGCCCATGCTCGCGGCGTCCGGCCCGGACTCGCCGATCACGGCCAGGGCGAGCGGCCCGTCGACCGGATGCCAGCAGGAGAACCTGTGGTCGAGCGTCGGCCCGGTCAGTGGCGGTTCCTCGACGCGGCACTTATCGTCGGCCCGGGAGCACCTGGCCGCGAACCGGCAGCCCTGAGGGGGGTGCGACAGGTCGGGCGGCAGGCCCGGGATGGCGTGCAGCGCCTTGTTCGCATCCTGGTCGAGCTGGGGGATGGAGGCGAGCAGCGCCTGGGTGTAGGGGTGGTGCATATCGGTGAACAGCTCACGCACCTCAGCGGTTTCCACCACCCGGCCCGCGTACATGACGTTGACCCGGTCGGAGTGCCCGGCGATCACGCCCATGTCGTGCGTGATCAGCAGCATGGCCATGCCCAGCCGGTCCTTCAGCTCCTTGAGCAGGGTGAGGATCTGCGCCTGGATGGTGACGTCCAGAGCCGTGGTCGGTTCGTCGGCGATGAGCAGTTTGGGCTCGTTGGCCAGTGCCATGGCGATCATCACACGCTGCCGCAGGCCGCCGGACAGCTGGTGCGGGTAGTCGCCAAGCCGTTCCTTCGGGCGGGGCAGCCCGACCAGGGTCAGCACCTCGACCGCCCGGTCGAGAGCTTCGGCCCTGGACGCTCCCCGGTGCAGCCGGACCGGCTCGGCCACCTGGTAGCCGATGGTCTTGGTCGGGTCCAGCGAGGTCAGCGGGTCCTGGAAGATCATCGCCACGTCGTTGCCCCGGACCCGCCGCAGTTCCTCCTGCTTGAGACCGACCAGCTCACGGCCGTCGAGTTTGATCGAGCCTTCCACGATCGACCCGCCGGGCGGCAGCAGCCCCATGATCGACAGGCCGGTCATGGACTTGCCGCAGCCGGACTCGCCTACGATGCCGAGAGTCTCCCCGGCGTCGACGTGCAGGTCGACGTTGCCGACGGCCTGCACGACCGAGCTAGTCAGCTTGATGTGCGTCGACACGTTCTGCAGGTCTAGGACTGGGGCCATCAGCCTGCTGCCTCTCGGTTGCTCTGGTTCATTGCTCGTACCCGGCCGCTACCTGCGCCGCAGCCGCACGTCGAGCGCGTCGCGCAGCGCGTCGCCGATGAAGTTGAGAGCCATCACGGTGAGGACGATGCAGGCACCGACCGGGAAGATCAGCCACCAGTAGCCATCCTCCAGGTACGAGATGCCGTCGGAGAGCTGGTCGCCCCAGTCCACGTTGGGGTAATGCAGGCCGAAGCCGAGGAATCCGACGTAGGACACGGCCAGGATCGCGTCGGCGACCTGGAATGTAACGTTGACGATCATGACGCCGAGCGCGTTGGGCAGCAGGTGCCTGCGGATCAGCCGCCACGGGGTGGAGCCCGCGGTGCGCGCCGCCGCCACGAAGTCGCGCTCGCGCAGCGAGAGTACCTCGGCGCGGACCAGGCGGGCCGGCACCTGCCAGGAGAAGGCGCCGATGACCAGGGACAACGACAGCACGGTCGCGCCGTACTTGACCGCGAGGATCAGCACCACGAACAGGAACGGCACCGACAGGAATACGTCCACCACGCGCATCATCGCCGAGTCCGCGAGCCCGCTGAGCAGGCCAGCGACCGCGCCCCAGAGCGCACCGATGGTGATTGCGACGAACGCGGCGAAGAAGCCGATCTCGAGCGCGGCCTGGCCGCCCTTCATGATCCGGCCGAGCTCATCGAAGCCGTTGACGTCGGTGCCGAGCAGGTGGGCGCCGGACGGCGGCAGGTTCGCGTTGACGAGGTTGGTGTTGATCTGGTCGGTGTGGTAGATAAACGGCCCGACGAAGCAGAACAGCACGAAGAACACCAGGATGGCGAAGCCCGCCACCGCGAGCCTGTTGCTGGTGAACTCGCGCAGCGCGAGCCGCCATCCGCTCTGGATGGCAATGACCTCGCCGCCCTCGGGGGCGCGCTGCACGTCCAGCGGCTGGACAATTGAATCCCGGCCCTGCAACGCCATGACGACCTCCTCCTCTGGCCGGTCAGGTCAGCCGAATGCGCGGGTCGGCGACGGACAGCGCGATGTCCGCGATCAGGTTGCCGATGACGACGAGGATGGCGCCGGCCAGCGTGTAGGCGAGCAGCACCGGATAGTCGGCCTTTTCCAGGCTGTCGAAGAACAGCAGCCCCAGGCCCTGGTAGTTGAACAGCTGCTCGGTGACCAGGTTGCCGGCCAGCAGCAGCGGCAACGAGAGCCCGATCAGCGTGATCATTGGCAAGCTGGCGTTGCGGACCAGGTGCCGCAGCAGCACCAGCCGCTCGGGCAGGCCCTTGGCCCGCGCCACCTTGATGTAGTCCTGCGCGAGCACGTCCATCGACGAAGACCGCATGTACCGGGAGTAGCTGGCCACCGTGATCAGCGTCAGCGTGAGGATCGGCAGGAACATGGCGTGCCAGTCCCCCATGACGGTCAGCACGGACGTGGACTGGCTGGCCTCGAAGCTGAAGATGGGGAACGTCAGGGCGAACACGTCGATCAGAATCAGCCCGAGGAAGAATATCGGCATCGAGTACAGGATGAACGCCAGGCTGGTGGCGACGTTGTCGCCAAGCGAGTTCCGCTTCACGGCCTGGAAGATGCCCAGCGGCAGGGCGATGATGATGGCGATCAGCAGGGCCATGCCGGACAGGTAGACGCTGCGCGCCACCCGCTCCTGGAACAGGGACGCCACCGTCTGGTTCTCGGCGTAGGAGTAGCCGAGGTTGCCGTGCAGCAGGCCGTTCATGTAGCTGAGGTACTGCTCGATCACCGGGCGGTCGAAGCCGTTCGTCTTGTTCCACGCGTTGACCTGCGCGTTGTTGGCCCGCAGGCC